>DASTUJ010000051.1 GCA_035759705.1 Actinomycetota bacterium
GGAGGTGACCGGTGGCAATCCGGCGTCCCCCGAGGCTGCCGCCGCGCCTGATGCTCAGCCGGCGCCCTAACGTTTGAGAAAACAAAAGGCCCCTCCTTCGAGGGGCCATTTTTTGTCGAAACTTTGAGTTCGGCCTAGGGCTCGACCGGGATGCTGTTTGCGTTCTCCTCACCGGACGGGTCCGGGATCGTCACGTTGACGGCGTTCTCGTTGGATCCCTCGGCGCCGGGACGGTTCTCGCCGCCGGTAGAAGGACGGTCGCCACCTGACATCTGTGAGGCGTCGATCGGGTCACTGGGGTTCTCATCGAATTCCATATCTCACCCTCCTCCTGTCGTGAGCTGGCACTTCCTTCTAAGACGTACCCATGCACTTATGTTCGAAACCGCACATGGACAAAATGAAAAGCGCCCCGGTAATCGGACCCCGGGGCGCTTGCTACCGATCGGTTCTGGGGGAGATCAGAACTTCTCGGGGAACTTCGCTACGGTCGCCTCGGCCAGCACCTTTGCGGTGGCGCTCATGTGGTGAGCGGCCTCACGGGTGCTGGATGCAGCCTTGGCCGGGTCCTTGGCGGCCTGTGCGTCGACGACCGCAATCAGGGTCGTTGCGTGGCCTTTGATCTCCTCTTCGACCGCAGCGGCCGGGAGGTTGTCGTTTACCTGGTTCATGGTCTCGCCGAAGGTCTTGGCGTAGCCCAGAAGCGATTCAACCGCCCTGGCTTTGCCGGCGGCGTCGCCCTTTGCTGCTGCCTGGGTGTAGGCAACGAACCCGGGGATGTGGCCTTCGCTCCTCCACAGGCCGTCGAATGCGGTGCCCACCTCGTCGCCGTAGGCAGAGCCGATGGCGCCGACGATGTCGGAGGTGTTGCTGGCGGTCGGGCCGTTCAGGGCTGCGGCTGCTGCCTCGAACTGCGGCTGGCGGCCGCCGATTGCCGCGCCGGTGGCGCTGACTGCGAGCAGGACGTGCTCTTGGAGCAGGGAGGTCATCCCTGCGCGAAGCTCGGAAGCCTGGTCGCTTGAGTCGCCCTCGAACTTGTTCGGGAACTTGGCGACGGTGGCACCTGCCAGCGTCTTGGCGAACTCGTCCATGTGGTGGTAGGCCTCACGAAGGTTGGTGTAGACGGCGGTCTGGTTGCCGGCCTTCTGAGCGTCGATCACTGCGAGAAGCGTGGTGGCGTGCATCTTGATGCCTTCTTCGACCGCTGCGGCCGGGAGGTTGTCGTTAACCTGGTTCATGGTCTCGCCGAAGGTCTTGGCGTAGGCCAGGAGGTCGGCGACTGCCTTTTCTTTGCCGGCGGTGTCGTTCTTGGCAACGGCCTGGGTGTAGGCAACGAACGCCGGAATGTGGCCCTCGCTCCTCCACAGCCCGTCGAATGCCGTGCCGGTCTCGTCGCCGTAGGCGGAGCGGACCGCCTCGATGATGTCGGCGCTGTTGCTGTCGGTCGGTCCGTTCAGGGCGGTGGCCCAGGCGTTGAAGCCTGCAGTGTCACCACGAAGGGCGGATCCGGTGGCCAGGGCGGCCAGGTAGACGTGCTCGCCCAAAAGGGCGGTGAAGCCGGAACGAAGGTCGGCGGCTGCCGTGTCGGCGGTGGGGACCGCTTCTTCGGTGCTTTCCGCCTCGGCCTCGTCGCCGCCGGTGCTGCAGGCGCCGCCCAGCAGGGCGACCGTCAGCAGCATCGCCAGCAGGCTCAAAATCTTCTTCTTAGCCATTCTCGTTACTCCTTGTTGTGGGGGAACTCGGGGGGGCCGATGGATTCGCGGTTAGTTAGGCGCCGACTCTCACCTCCCCGGTCATCGTTGCGGGGTGGATCTCACAGAAGTAGGTGAAGGTTCCGGCTTCATCGAAGGTGAACTTGAAGGTCTCGTCGGTAGCGAGCCGCTCCGAGCGGAACCTCTCGTCCGGATTCCCGGTGACCCCGCCGGCGGCCTGCTCGACGGTTCCCGAGGTGACGGTGTGGAATCCGGCGTCCTTCTGGGTCCAGGTGACCTCCTGGCCGGCTTTGACGTCGAGCTGCTTGGGGCGGTACTGGATCAGGCGCATCTCGACGGCGCCGCCCGAGCCTGACGAGTGGCCGGCGTGGGTGCCCATGGCGGAGGCCGACGGGGACGACCCGGCGCTCGCCGCATCCGAGGGAGCTTCTTTCGAGGAGCCGCAGGCGGCCAGCATCAGAACAGCCGTCACCGCCAGGCTCAACTTGATGCGATGGAACTTGGTGCGGCTGGTTTTCACTGGCTTACCTCCTGGATACCTGTCAAAGGGGTATACGGAGCAGAGCGCCTTCTGGATTGGAGGGGGTCGTTACGAGTTGTTTTCGAAACGGTGCCGTGCGGACTGGTACAGTCCTGTAGTGAGTCCTAAGGCGCTGCGAAGCTTCACGGTCCGCGCGCGTCTCCCCGAGGCGCTTGCCCCACTGGAAGAAATCGCGATGAACCTCCGCTGGTCGTGGGACAACCGCGCCCGGGACCTCTTCCGCTGGGTCGACCCCAACGCGTGGGAGGCCACCGGCGGCGACCCCCTCAAGGTCCTCGGCACCGTAAGCCGCAAGCGGTTCGAGGACCTGGTGCAGGACCGCTCCTTCATGGAGTTCCTGAAGGAGGTCCACGTCGAGTTCACCAACTACATGACGTCGGACCGGTGGTTCCAGAACCGCAACAGCCCTCTGAAATCCGTTGCCTATTTCTCCCCCGAGTTCGGCCTGACCGAGACCCTCCCGCAGTACTCGGGAGGCCTGGGGGTGCTTGCCGGCGACCACCTCAAGGCCGCCAGCGGCCTGGGCATCCCGATCATCGGGGTCGGCCTGTTCTACCGGGAGGGTTACTTCCGCCAGGAGCTGAACGCCGACGGGCAGCAGCAGGAGCGCTACCTGCAGCTCGACCCCTACGGCATGGCTCTGACCCGGATGAAGGAGGAGATCGAGGTCAGCCTCGCCGGGGTGCCGCTGAAGGCCCAGATCTGGAAGGCGTGCGTCGGCCGGGTGAAGCTGTACATGCTCGACTCGGACGTCGACGGGAACGACCCGGATCTCCGGCTGGTCACCGACCGCCTCTACGGGGGCGACGAGGAGCACCGGATGGCGCAGGAGATCCTGCTGGGCGTCGGAGGCATCCGGGCGCTGGAGGCTGTCGGCGAGGACCCGCAGGTCTTCCACATGAACGAGGGCCACGCCGGCTTCTTGAGCCTGGAGCGCATCCGCAAGTTCATGGTCGACGACAAGCTCACCTTTGCCGAGGCGGTGGAGGCCAACCGCGCAGCGACGGGGTTCACCACCCACACGCCCGTCGCCGCCGGCATCGACAGGTTCCCGCGGGCCCTCATGGAGCGCTACTTCAAGACCTGGACCGAGGAGTGCGGAGTCACCTTCGACGAGTTCATGGCAATCGGCCAGGAGCCGGGCGCCGACCCTTCGTCCCACTTCAACATGGCCGTCATGTCGCTGCGGCTGGCCTCCCGGGCCAACTCGGTCTCAGCGCTGCACGGCCAGGTAAGCCGGCAGATCTTCCACGGCCTTTGGCCCGAGATCCCGGTCGAGGAGGTCCCCATCGGCCACGTCACCAACGGCGTTCACGCCCGCAGCTGGGTGTCGTCGGGCATGGCCAAACTCTTCGACCGATACGTCATGCCCGACTGGGACCAGGCCAACGACGACCGCTGGGCCCAGATCCGCTCCGCCCGGGACGACGAGGTCTGGCGGGTCAAGGAGAACAACCGGGAGCAGCTCGTCCTGAACGCCCGGACGCTCCTCAAGGCCGGGCTCATCCAAAGCGGGGCCGGCGGCGTGGACGTCGACTGGGCCGACCGGGTTCTGGACTCCCGCTACCTCACCATCGGCTTCGCCCGGCGGTTTGCCGAGTACAAGCGGGCCACCCTTCTATTCCAGTACCCCGAACGCCTGAAGGCCCTGCTGCTGAACGCCGAGCGGCCGGTGCAGATCGTCCTGGCCGGCAAGTCCCACCCCAAGGACGAGATCGGCAAAGGCATCATCCGCGAGATCGTCCAGTTCGCCAAAGACCCGCTGGTGCGCCACCGGGTGGTCTTCATCCCCGACTACGACATGCACATCGCCCGCATGCTCTACCAGGGCGCCGACGTCTGGCTGAACAACCCCCGTCGCCCGCTGGAGGCATGCGGGACCAGCGGCGAAAAGGCCGCGCTGAACGGTGCGCTCAACCTGTCGATCCGGGACGGTTGGTGGGACGAGATGTTCAACGGGGAGAACGGCTGGGCCATCTCGTCTGCTGAAACTTACGACGACCTGCGGAAGCGCGACGAGCTGGAGGCGATGAGCCTGTTCGAGATCCTCGAGCGACAGGTCGTCCCCAAGTTCTACGACCGCACCGACGGCCCGGTCCCCCGGGAGTGGGTCCGGATGATCAAGTCGTCCCTGTCGACCCTCGGCCCCCAAGTCACCGCCGCCCGCATGCTGCGTGACTACCTCGACCTGATGTACGAGCCGCTGGCCCGCAACGTCGAGACCCTCTACGCCGGCAACTACCAGCTGGCCAGGGGCCTGTCGGAGTGGAAGCAACGGGTGAACGCCGGCTGGAAGGCGGTCAAGGTCTTCGACGTGAACGAGGTCGCACCCGCCCCGGCCGGCCGGGGCGACACCCGCACGGTCAACGCAGTCGTCGAGTTGGGCTCACTCAGCCCGGACGACGTGGCAGTCGAGCTGATCCACGGCCCCGTGGGCCCCGGCGACGAACTCCAGGAGACCCAGGCGGTGAGGATGCAGCTTCAGGGCGATGCGCAGGGCGGGCGCTACAGCTACGAGGGCACGTTCGTCTGCGAGCTTGCCGGTCGGTACGGTTTTGCGGTCCGCGTCATCCCGTCGCACCAGAACCTCACTTCCTTCGCCGAGATGGGCTTGATAGCCTGGGCTTAGCCCGTACCGGGAGCCCTCCTTGGAACAGCAGCCCAACATCGTGCCACCCCGCAGGACCGAGCCCCTCGCAGTCGGGTCGCTGGTCTTCGGGATCCTCGGGCTCGTCACGGGGCTGGCCCTGATCCTGAGCCCGATCGCGCTGATCATGGGCATAAGAGCCAAACAAAGGATCACCGCCAGCGGCGGCACGATGGAGGGCTACGGGATCGCCCAGGCGGGGTTCGTGCTGGGGGTCATCGGAACCGTCATCGCCGGCCTGTTCGTGCTCTTTTTGGGCTTTTGCCTGGTGGCGGTCTCTAGCGGGTCGATGTACGGGTAAGCGAGCCCGGGCTACGCCGCAGCAGCCGGTCCGAACCAGGTGGTCAGCGCCTCCGCGAGGCCGATCTGGGCTCCCTCACCCGCCCAGGCGACATATCCGTCGGGCCGGATCAGTACGGCGGTCGGAGCAGCTACTTCCCCGAGGACCGGAAGCTCCCACTTGCCCCCGTACTCCGCGTCGACCCTTCGCACCCGGTCCGCCCATGGGGTGATGTCGATGGCGCCGGGCTCACCTAGGTTGAGCAGCACCGGCCGGGCCTTGTGCAGCAGGGTGAAGACCCGCATCGGACCGCCGTCTCTGACCAGGTCCAGATCGGGCATCCGCCGCCCGAGCAGCGGGTGTCCTTCGCCGAGGTCGTAGTGGATGTCCAGGCCCGACTGCATCGCCGCGTACCGCTTGCGAGGCTCCTCCATGCTCAAAAGGTCGCCGACGGTGTCCCGCAAGGCATCAAGGCGAGGTTCGGAGGGGCGCATGAGAACGGTCTGCGCCATCGTGTTGCGCAGCACGCGGGCGGCGACCGGGTGGCGCTCGGCGTGGTAGGTGTCCAGCAGGCTTTCCGGCGCCGTCCCGAGGACCACCTGGGCCAGCTTCCATCCGAGGTTCACCGCATCCTGCACCCCGGTGTTGAGACCTTGTCCTCCGACCGGAGAATGAATGTGCGCCGCGTCGCCGGCCAGCAGGACCCGTCCCTTGCGGTATTCCGCGGCCTGCCGGGTTGCGTCGGTGAACCTGGAGATAAAAGTGGGGCTGTGGATCCCGTAGTCGGTCCCGTACACGGCGATGAGACCCTCGCTGAGATCGCTGAGGGTGGGCTCGCTCGTGCCAACCTGCGACTCGGTCAGCATGACCCCGACCGTTCCCCCCTTCCCGTATTTCACCTCGCCGTCGACGATCTCGTACTCCACCTTGCCCAGGGCGTGCGTGCCCGAGGGAGTGCGGCGGATGCCCAACTCCGGCTCCTCGGTCATCTCAACCTGCGCGATGAGGGAGCTGGTCGTCGGGTCCCAGCCGGGGAACTCGATGCCGGCTGTCTTACGAACCAGGCTGCGTCCTCCGTCGCACCCGACGAGGTATTTGGCCCGAAGCGACCGGCCGTCCGACAGCGCTACGTCCACGCCCGTGTCGCCCTGCACGAATCCGGTCACCTCGTTTCCGTAGTGGACCGGCACCTTCAACTCGGCCACCCACCCCGCCATGATGCGCTCAATGTGCTTCTGCCACAGCCCGAGCCCGTAGTTGTGCCGGGTGGGAAAGTCGCTGATGTCCAGGCGGGCCACGGCGAACCCCGTCACCTGGGCAATCTGCCCCTCCGATAAGAACCGTTCGACGATTCCCCGCTGATCGAGGACCTCGAGGGTGCGCGACAGCAGCCCGCCCGCCCGCGATCCGGGGAGGTCCTGGTTCGGGCGCCGCTCGACAATACAAGCGTCCACGCCCGCCAGCGTCAGCTCGGCCGCCAGCATCATCCCCGTAGGGCCCCCGCCGGCGATCACCACGTCGTGTTCCGACAACTCAGGCATTCTTGCCTCCATTTCTGCAGGTTTTGGCCTGCGGCGGGCGATTATGCGGCACCGGGGGGGTCTTGCCGCAAGCCCCCCTGTCCGGTATAAATTGAAGTGGAGGAAGCGGGTAACCGGGATCTAATCCTCAGCCTCCTCGATCAAGGAGCCCCCGCTGAGCGTTCCTCCCCCTGATCGTCCAAAGGCCGACGCAGGCGCGGTCATCTCCGTCATTGTCGGAGCATTCGGCATCGTCACGGTCTTCCTCTCCCCCGTCCTTGGTCCGATCACCCTTACCGGTGGGCTGTCGGCAAAGAAGCGCATCGCGGCTAGCGGTGGGGCCATCGGGGGAGCGGGGGTGGCCCAGGCGGCTTACGTGCTCGGCATAATCTGCACCGTGATGGGCGCTTTCGTCATTCTGGCGATCGGCGCTTGCTTCGTGATGCTGGCCGGGATCTAGCCCGCGCAGGTCACCTCGAGCTCCCCGGCGCCCAGGAACTCCGCCAGGCTCTCCGCTTCCGCTTTCACGCCCTTTTTCGCCCACGCCGGCAGCGGCACGAACGGTTCGACGTTGACCTTCAGCCGCCCGCCTTTTACCTCGTGGGACCAGACGCCGTCCATGCGGCCGCCGACCAGCAGCACAGGTGAGATCCACCCCTGGGGGCGATAGATGCGGGCCTTGAAGGGGCCGGGGGTCAGATGGTCGGCCTGTTTGGTCGCCGCGATCACGTACTGGTCGAACGCAGGGACCAGGTTGACCTTCTTCGCCGGCTTGGCCGCCGCCGCCGCACCGACATCCGCCGACAGCATCCAGCAGACGGTCCCCTCGACGTTCACCGCGGCCACGTCGTCCCCCAGCTTCTTGATGCGGGCAAGGGCCTTGGCCGGCGAGATCGCCCACCACCGGCCGTACTCCTCCCGGGTGGACGGGCCGTTGGAGCCGAGGTACCGGCGGGTGATCTCCATCAGGGCTTCGTCGGGGTCGACCTCGTTCCGGCCGCCCAGCCACGACTCGGGATGGGTGAACCCAACCTTCTGGCCGGTGCTCGGGCCGAAGCAGAGCTTGCCGTGAAAAGAGGCCGGCTTCAGCATCGATCCCCAGCTTTCCCGCATCTTCTCCCCCAACTCGGCGGAGCCGGCTCGTTCCGCAACCGCCTCAGCCAGGCCGTCGCGAGTAAGCACCTGCCCATGGAGAACCTCGCCAATGGTTTCCACCATCAGGTCGAACTGGTCGCGACTAAGGCCGAAGTATTTGAACCAGGAGGGTTTCAGGTAGTGGTCGTAGGTCGACAGTCCGGCCTGCCAGGTCCAGTACTCGGCAGCCGGGAGCAGGTGCAGCGTTCCCCGCATCGCCCACAGCTTGACCAGGCTCCGGTCCTCCCAAAGCGCCTTCGTCGCCGCCCCGTTCGTTATGCCGTCCACACGGGCCCACAGCGTCAGCTCGGCGGAGGACAGAACCTGGGCATGCAGGCCGCAGATCCGGCCGGCCACCTCGAGCATGCGCTTGCGGGGAGCCCGCTCCGCCAGCCCCTGGCGTTCCAGCCGCCACGCCCGTACGTTCTCCCAGGTCAACGACTCCATGGGCGGCAGGCTAACCCACGGGAAGCTTCGATCTAGGGACCATTTAAGATCGATGCAGCGGCGAATGTAGATCTGGAGGCCCATGAGACCGGCGGTAACCCGAAAGCTGAAGGCGGCGCTTTGCGTGACCCTTCTCGCGACCCTCCTGGGCGCCTGCTCGGAATCCCCGGAGGACGCTCCGCAGGCCAAGCGGATCGCGTCCACCGCTAAGATGTCGATAATCGAACCGGCTCAGGGCGCCCAAATCACCGGCCCGAAGATGCGGGTGACCATCTCGCTCGAGGGCGGCACGATCGTTCCCGAGGCGACCAAGGACATCAAGCCCGACGAGGGCCACATGCACCTCAGCCTCGACGGCCAGCTGGCGACCATGACCTACGGGCTGGACCAGGAGATCGAGGTCACGCCGGGCCGGCACATCCTCCAGGCCGAATACGTCGCCGGGGACCACGCGCCGTTCAACCCGAGGATCATTCAAGCCCGCCAGATCGAGGTCAAGTGAGGGGACAGGAGCCGCGCGGCCGCTCCTGGGAAGCACCCCTGGCAGTGGCGGGGGGCACCCTTGCCCTGGTCGCCCGGGCACCTTCACCTTTCGCAGTAGCCGTGACCGCCGCCGTCGGAGCCGTCGGTGGGCTCGTGGCGGTGCGCTCATCCGAGGCCCTGTCCGGCGGCCGCACGCGCTGGCTGTTGGCGGTGGCGCTGGGGTCGGTTCCTTTCCTGGCGGCGTCGACCCTGCTGATGAACAACCCGCTCCCCCGCGCCGCAGGGGTCGCAATCGCATCGAGCGTCGTCGCCGCAATCGCCGAGGAGATCTTCTTCCGCCGCCTGGTCTACGGCTGGCTGGAGAGGTGGGGCGCCGCCCTGGCGATTGCCGGGTCGGCCGCGTTGTTCGCAGCCATCCACGTTCCCGTCTACGGGTTGGGGGTCCTGCCGCTCGACTTCGCCGCCGGCCTCATCTTCGGCTGGCAACGACGGGCGACCGGCGGCTGGACCGCTCCGGCGGCCACCCACGTGTTCGCCAACCTGTTGGCGTCGCTCTAGATGGCCGCATCGAACCGCAAGCTGGCGGTGCAGGGCCTGGCTGTGGTGCTGGCCTACCTGTTGATCGCATGGGCATCGGTGCAGGCGGGCCTGGTTTCCCGCAGCCCGCTCTACGACGGCCTGGCCGACATCCCGCTCTACCGCTGGGTGAACCCGCCCGAAGAGCGTGAGGGCAGCAACGAGGTCCCCGAGGCCGAGACGTTCGAGGTAACAGTCACCACCTCCGGGCAGGCCGACCCCGGCTCGGTCACCACGGCCGACGGCCAGATGACCCTGACCTTCAACTACCTCCCGCCGACCCCCGAGCCCTACAACTTCACCCTTTCGATGACCCCGCTCGACCCGGCGGAGGTGGCCCCGGCGCCCGAGGGTTTCTACTTCGACAGCAACGCCTACGAGTTGAAGGCGGTGAACGCCGGTACAGGCGCTCCGGTGGAAGGCAGCTTCACTGCGATCATGCGGTTCTCGGTTCACGGGCCCCAGATCCTGACCCTCCAGGACGGCGCCTGGACCCCCCTGGCCGACCCTCTTCTCACCGACGCCGACCTCCAGGTGAGCGCAGAGACCCCGGCAAACGGTACCTTCGTCGCCGCCGGCACCGGCGAAAGGCCGCTGGAGGACACCAACCGGGGAGAGTCCTTCCCATGGTTCAGCACGATCATCGGGTCGATCGGCCTGCTGCTACTTTTTGCCGCTGCGATAATCGCGTTCCGCCGCCGCAACGCGTAGCAACCGTCCGAAAGGCGTAAGCGACCCAACCCGCGGTACGGTGGAGCGGTTCGCGCTAAGCTAAGTAAGTTTTCAACGGTAGAAAGTCGCTTAAAGGGCAGAGCACCTACCTCCTGCCGACCCCGAGGAGCACATGCACTACACACTGACCCACCTCCGTGCGCTGGAGGCCGAGGCCATCCACATCTTTCGTGAGGTGGCCGCAGAGTTCGAAAAGCCGGTTCTGCTGTTCAGCGGCGGCAAGGACTCCATCGTCATGCTCCAGGTGGCCAAAAAGGCGTTTTACCCGGCGCGCATCCCCTTCCCCCTGATGCACATCGACACCGGGCACAACTTCGAGGAGGTCCTGGAGTACCGGGATCGCCGGGTCGACGAGGTCGGCGCCCGGCTGGTCGTGGCATCGGTGCAGGAGTCGATCGACAAGGGCCGCGTCGTCGAGGACAAGCGGCCCGGCGCCTCCCGCAACCAGCTTCAGACGACCACCCTTCTGGATGCGATCGAGCACCACGGGTTCGACGCGGTCTTCGGCGGCGCCCGCCGGGACGAGGAGAAGGCCCGGGCCAAGGAGCGGGTCTACAGCTTCCGAGACGACTTCGGCCAGTGGGACCCCAAGAACCAGCGGCCCGAGTTATGGAGCCTCTACAACGGCAGGCACAAGCCGGGAGAGCACATCCGGGTCTTCCCGCTCTCGAACTGGACCGAGCTGGACATCTGGCAGTACATCGAGGAGGAGGACATCCCGCTACCCTCCATCTACTTCGCCCACAAGCGCCCGGTGTACCTGAGCAAGGGCATGTTGATGGCCGTCCACCCGATGGCGCCGGCCCCCGACGGCGCCGACATCTTCGAAGCGATGGTCCGTTACCGGACGGTCGGCGACGCTTCGTGCACCGCTGCGATCGAGAGCACGGCCGACACCGTCGAGAAGGTCATCGCCGAGGTTGCCGCCACCCGCCTCACCGAGCGGGGGGCAACCCGTGCCGACGACCGGGTCAGCGAAGCCGCCATGGAAGACCGCAAGAAACTGGGCTACTTCTAATGGAGCTATTGCGATTCGCCACCGCCGGGTCGGTCGACGACGGCAAGAGCACCCTCATCGGGCGCCTGCTCTACGACTCCAAGCAGATCTTCGAGGACCAGTGGGAGGCGGTCGAGCGGACCTCCCGGGACCGGGGCGAGAGCTACACCAACCTGGCGCTGCTGACCGACGGCCTGCGGGCCGAGCGGGAGCAGGGCATCACCATCGACGTCGCCTACCGCTACTTCGCCACACCCAAGCGCAAGTTCATCATCGCCGACACCCCGGGCCACGTTCAGTACACCCGCAACATGGTCACCGGCGCCTCCATGGCCGACCTGGCGCTGATCCTGGTGGACGCCCGCAACGGCATCCAGGAGCAGAGCCGCCGCCACGCCATCCTCACCACGCTCCTTCGGGTCCCCCACATCGTGCTGTGCGTGAACAAGATGGACCTGGTCGACTACAGCGAGGACGTCTTCGAGTCGATCAAAGAGGAGTTCAGCGAGTTCGCCGCCAAGCTCGAGATGGGCGACCTGTCGTTCGTGCCGATCTCGGCGCTGAACGGGGACAACGTCGTCACCCGCTCGGCCAACATGCCCTGGTACGAGGGGGGCTCGCTGCTCCACCTGCTGGAGGACGTGTTCATCGCCTCGGACCGGAACCTGATCGACGTGCGCTTCCCGGTTCAGTACGTCATCAGGCCGATGAACGACGAGTTCCACGATTACCGGGGCTACGCCGGGACCGTCGCCGGAGGCGTTCTCAAGAAGGGCGACGAGGTCATGGTGCTGCCGAGCGGCTTCACCTCGCACATAACCTCCATCGACACCGCCGACGGGCCGATCGACGAGGCGTTCCCGCCGATGTCGGTGACCATCCGGCTGGACGACGACATCGACGTCAGCCGGGGCTCAATGATCTGCCGTCCCCGCAACAAGCCCCACGTCGGGCAGGACATCGACGCCATGATCTGCTGGATGAGCGAGATGCGGACCCTGAAGGCGGGCGACCGATTCACCATCAAGCACACCACCCAGGTGGCCCGCACGATCGTAAAAGACCTGACCTACCAGCTGGACGTGAACACGCTGCACCGCCACGAGGACGTCACCGAGCTCAGGCTGAACGAGATGGGCCGGGTGACCCTGCGCACCACCGTGCCGCTGTTTTACGACGAATACCGGCGGAACCGCCTGACCGGCAGCTTCATCCTGATCGACGAAGCGACAAACACCACCGTCGGGGCCGGGATGATCCTCGGCGAACCCTAGAACCATGGCCCCGGGCAATGTGGTGTGGCAGCAGGGGCAGGTAAGCCGGGAGGAGCGGCCCAGCCGGGGCGGCACGATCTGGTTCACGGGATTTTCCGGTTCGGGCAAGTCGACCATCGCGTCCGCAGTTGAGGCGGCGCTCATCGCTGCCGGACGCCCGGCCTACCTGTTGGACGGGGACAACGTCCGCCACGGGCTGAACGGGGACCTCGGGTTCTCGGCCGAGGACCGAACAGAGAACGTCCGCCGGATCTCTCACGTCGCCCAGCTGATGGCCGACGCCGGCCTCGTGGTCCTGGTGCCCGTGATCAGCCCATATCGGGACGGCAGGCAGTGGGCCCGGGACATCCACGCGGCCGCGGACCTGCCGTTCGTCGAGGTTTTCGTCGACGCCCCCATCGAGGCCTGCATGGAGCGGGACGTGAAGGGCCTCTACGCCAAGGCGGCTGCCGGGGAGATCCCGAACTTCACCGGCGTGTCGGACCCCTACGAGCCCCCGGAGAACCCGGAGATTCACATCAGGACCGACGAGGAGACACCGGAGACCTCGGTCGCCTCGGTTCTGCTCTACCTGGACACGAACGGCTGGATGTAAATAAAAGCTGATCCGTTGGCAGATTCTGCCGATACGAACTCATGGCGTCCTGGAAACCGTTCTGGTCCAAACACCTCTATCCCATTCTCGGCCTGGCGCTGGCCGTCACGGTCCTGGCCGGCGGGGCCGTTTTTGCGGTGGTTCAGAGCTCGAACAGCTCTGTCGACGCCTCCTCATCCCCTTCCAGAACCCTGGCCAACCGCTCCTCCAGCGTTCTGCTCCAGTTCGAGCCCGAAACCACACCCGAGGCAGCCGCCACGGTTGCGGAGGCGGCGGAAGGCTTTGCCGTCACCTGTCCTTCTGCCAAAGCCCTCCCAGCACAAAACGCCGATGCCTTCGACTGCAAGGTTTCGTCGCTGAACGGCTTCTCGGCTCCGGTGTCGCTTGGTTGCCTCAAGCCCCCGGCCGGCCTGACCTGCACCCCCGACCCTGGGACTGTGACACCTCCGCCCCACGGCTCGGTCGGGTTTCACGTTGGTCTTAGCAACAACAACGTCAAGCCGGGCAAACACAGCTTCAAGATCGTGGGGACCTCGGGAGCGCTCACCAGCAGCTTCACCTGGCCGTTCGACACCTCCGGCACCAAGGCAGGCAACTACCTGACCGAGAAGGGGGCGAACGCCGGCTGCACGAACCTGCCGATGAACCGTATCGCCCGCGGGGAGTCGATGGAAACCGCCTGCAACTTCACCGCCAGCTTCGCGTTCAAGGGGTCGATCACCCCTTCCTGCACCGCTCCCACGGGCATCACCTGTTCGATCAGCCCCAACAGCGTGGCTCCCCGATTCCCCGAGCGCGCCTACGCCACCCTCAGGCTCACGGCGGCACCCAACGCCCCGCTGGGCAAAACGACGGTCGTCGTCACCGGCACGAGTCCGGACTTCAACTCCGAGTTCCTGCCTATCGCCGAGCTTCCATTCGAAACCGTCGGCGCCGGCGGCGCCACTGCAGCCAACGACTACTCGATGGCCTGCAGCCCCTCCCAAACGACCGTGCCGGCCTTCACGACCGCAACGATCAACTGCGAGGTCGCCTCCGGCTCGTACAGCGGGCCGGTGTCAGTCATGTGGATCGGCCTGGACCCGAACTCCCCCCTCCTTACCCAGAGCCAGGGGATCGTTCAGCTGCAGCCGGGTGCCCGGGTCAACGTGACCCACACCCTGGCCCCCACCAACTCGTCCGTCGGCACTTTCCGTTACGTGATGACCGTCCAGCACGGCTCGGCCTACAACTTCTCGAGTGCGGGAGACACCGATCACAGCCGCACCGTGACGCTCACCGTCACGCCGAACGACGTCCCTCCACCCAACCCTTCCTCTCCGCCTCTCCTTCCGGTCTAACCACCCGCCCCGCCGGCCGTGAAAAATTCCTCGATGAATGTAGGCGCGTCGAGGCCGTGGCCGATGATCCTCGGGGCGGTCATCGCCATCGGAACCCTCGCGCTGTACATCGTCCTTCTGGTCCGAGAGGGCAACAACGAGCTCTCGGACGTGGCCTGGGTCTTGGTTCTCCTTCTGGCAGCGATCCACGCCGCGGCGCTGGGCGCACTCCTGCCGAAATACCGGCGGGTGCTTGCGGTGGTCGCCGGGGTGATTCTGCTCGGCCTGGGCGTGCTCAGCATCTTCAGCATCGGGCTCCTGCTGATCGCCGCTGCAGTCTGCTGCTTCCTCCAGCTTCGGGACGCCTGACACTTTTTTCTTGGCCGGCGAGGATCGAAAACCGGCCGGCCGGCGTTTAACTAAGCAAGCTCTTTCGCCACTTAGCCAAGGGGGCGCTCTCAATGTCGAACCGGGTGTTTCCAAGCACTGCCCGCTCCATGCTCCTTGTCTCCCTGGGGGCCGTTTTCGGCTTCATGGCGGTCTCGTCCAGCCCCGCCATCGCGGCCACCGCGCGGGTGACCTACACGGTCGACCGGGCTCCCGGTCCGCAGCTCGTTCCGATTCAGGCCACCGTTTTTCCAGCCGACGCAACCGGAACCCTCACCTTCAGGTTGGACCAGGCCGTCGTCGGCGGTCCGGTGGCAATCGTCGCCGGCGCAGCACAGTCGGCGCCCGTAGACATACCGGACCAGCAGAGCATGATGATCTCCGTCGAATACAGCGGCGACGCCAACTACGAACCCGTCACCGTCGCCACCAACTACGACTTCGCACCCGAAGAGCCGGCCCCGGCCGGGGAGGCCAGACCCGCCCGGGACGAGATCGTTCGCACGGGACCCGAGACCTTCCCGATGTCACTTCTCGCTGCCGCCCTGATCGGCGCGGGATTCGTGGTGCTCCGAGCCGGCAGGACCGCCGACCGACCATAAAAGAAACCGGCCCCCGAAAATGGGGGCCGGTCTGTTAGAGCTGGCACATCTACTAGAGGTAGTCCTCCGGCTGCATCTTGGCGGCATCGACCCGGTTGGCCCTCCGCTGGATCAGCACACCGGAAACCAGGAAAGAGGCTGCCAGGAGCGCCAGCGGTACCGTGGAGGATCCGGTGCGAGGCAGCACCCCGGTCTTGCCGGAGCCGACGTTCACCCTCTCCATGACCCCGCGGCTCGGCTGGTAGCGGGCGTCGCCGCTGTACTCCGCCTCGACCCTGTGGTTGCCGGGCTTCAGGGTAACCGGCGCCGAGTTGGCGACACCGTCCTTGACCGCAACCGGCGACCCGATGTTCTTTCCGTCGAGCTTGAACTGAACGGTCCCGGTCGCTTCGGCCGGCGTGATCGCAGCGTGGAAGGTGACCGCCTTCGACATCTGCTCGCTGTTGATGCCGTAGGTGAGCTTCACCGACGTGGCGATCTTCGGGCCGGTTTGGACGCCGGGCACACTGGCGGTATCGCTGCTCGGGCGGAAGTTGGCGTCGCCGCTGTACTCGGCGACCACGGCGTGGTTGCCGGCGGAGAGCGTGGTCGGGCCCGACTTGGCGACACCGTTGCTCAGAGCCACCGGGCTCCCGAAGCTGGTCCCGTCGACCTTGAACTGAACCGTCCCGGAGGCGTTTGCCGGAGAGACGGTCGCAACGAACGTCCTCTCCTCCGGCTTGTTCGAGTTGGCCAGGAGTGACAGCTTCGTGGTGGTCGCCTGCTTACCGGAAACCACCTGACCGCCGGGCAGGGTGCCCGTGCTCGGGTTGAAGTTGACGTCCCCGCTGTACTCGGCGGTTATTGCGCTCGTGCCGGTGGAGTCGTCGTCGGAGGTCAGCTCGATCTCGGCGACGCCGTCCGAAAGTGCCACGGGTTCGTCGATCACTTCACCGTCAACCTTGAACCGGACGGTTCCGGTGGCCCCGGGCCTGGGGAACACGCTTGCGGTGATCGTGATGTCCTCGCCCGGCCGGGACGGGTTCTTGCTGGAGGTGACGGTTGTGGTCGAGTCGCCTTTGGTCACCTGCTGGCCTCCGGCCAGGGTCCCGGTGCTGGGGTTGAAGTTGGCATCTCCGCTGTACTCCGCCACGAGCGTGCGGGTGCCGGGAGGACCGGAAAGAGTGGTGACCGCGAAGCCGGCCGTGCCGTTGTTCAGGGTCAGAGGCGCCCCGAAGTTGATGCCGTTCATCTTCAGCTGCACGCTGCCGCCGGCGGTCGAAGGCAGAACGTTCACGGTGAAGCTAACCGGCTCGTGCAGCTTTGCCGGGTTGCGGCTGGAGGTAACGGTGGTGGTCGAGTCGCCTTTGGTCACCTGCTGGCCTCCGGCCAGGGTCCCGGTGCTCGGGGCGACGGTGGCGTCTCCGCTGTACTCCGCGACAACGGTGTGGGGACCGACCGGCGGGGCCGAGCTCATCGCAAGGCCGGCGGTGCCGCCGCTGACCGGCACCGCGGCACCGGCGTTTACTCCGTCGATCTTGAACTGGACCGTGCCGGTAGCCGCCGCCGGTGTCACCGTCGCAGTGAAGGTAACCGCCTGGCCGGCCTTGGCCGGGTTGTTGCTGGAGGTCACCGCCACCGACGATGCGAGGGCCGCAGCCGAGTCGGCCGCGTAGGAAGTGGCCGCAAACGCCGGCGCTCCCGCCAGAAGGATCATCGCGACAGCCATCAGGCACACCACCAGGAACACACCCACCCGGGCTCTTCCTTTCGGCCACCAACTCTCGTCGAATACCGCGTTTCCGTCGAAACCCAGCTCGTTTTGTCCTGTACTGATGTTCATGTTCCGCCCCCTTGACTGGTCTTGAGCAGGTCTGGTTTTTCTGCTTCTACGGGTTTGACGGACGGCCGAAGGCGTTTCGTCGAGTCGTATTCCGAAATGAGCACTACCGGCAATTCGCCTGGGTAGATCCGGCGGAGCATGGGACAATTTCTCCATGGTTGAGGCCCGGCGGACGCCCCTTTCCGAGCTGGCCGGGGTGCAGCGGAAGATCATCGGCGTCCTTGCGGGCGCCCAGGTGGTCAGCGGCATGGGCACTTCGGTGGCTTTCGCGTTCAGCGCTCTGGTGGTCCACGAGCTCTCCGGTTCGACGGCGTTAAGCGGCCTCGCCGGGACCGCGGTGGTTCTCGGCGCGGCCCTGTTCGCGCTTCCCACCGCCCGGGCCGCCGGCAAAGGCGGCCGAAGAGCCGGACTCTCGCTCGCCTACGGCGTCGCCCTGCTCGGGTCGGTGATTGCGGTTACCGCGATCGCGCTGGGACTCTGGCCGCTGCTCCTCGCCGGCCTGCTCCTCCTCGGCGCCGGCACCGCCGGGAACCTGTCGGCCCGCTACGCCGCCACCGACCTTGCTCCGGCCGGCCACGCCGCCCGGCACCTGTCGTGGGTGGTGTGGGCGGCGACCGTCGGCGCCGTCGCCGGCCCGAACCTGGCCCAGCCGGCCGCAGAGCTGGGAGCTCGGTTGGGGCTGTCGCCCGAGGCGGGTCCGTTTGCGGCCGCCGGGCTGACCTTCGCCCTGTCCGGGCTCATCCTCAACATCTGGCTGCGGCCGGATCCGCTGGTGCTGGCCCGGTCTCTGGCGGTTCCGACGCTGGACGATCACGGGCTCCCGGTTCGAACCTCGATGCGGGCCGCGTGGGCGGCCCTCAAGGTCGTCCCGGCCGCCAGGCGGGCACTGCTTGCGATAGCGGTCAGCCACACGGCGATGGTGTCGATCATGTCGATGACTCCGGTGCACCTCGACGGGGGGCACGCCACCCTGACGATCATCGGGATCGTGATCAGCATCCACGTCGCCGGCATGTACACGCTGGCGCCGCTCATCGGCTCACTGGCCGACCGGGTGGGCAAACCGCAGGTCCTGATCCTCGGGATGTTGCTGCTCCTTGCGGCTGCAGCCACCGCCGGGATGGGGGGCCACAACGTGCCTATGGTGACCATCGGGCTGTTCCTTCTGGGCGTCGGGTGGTCGTGCGGCCTGATTGCAGGGTCGTCAATGCTGTCCGAGGCCCTGAGCGTCGACCTGCGGCCCGTCGTCCAGGGCTTCTCCGACCTGGTTATGAACGCCTGCGGGGCCGGCGGTGCGCTTCTTGCGGGAGCCGTGATGGGGGCTACCTCCTTCGGGGCCCTGTCGGGACTGGTGGGGACGATGGTCGTGTTGACGGTCTTGTCGCTAAGCAGGGGGATGGGAGCCGTGCCGCCCGGTGGGCGTCAGGTGCCCAGCAGTTACTAAGGGCAGAAACTTCTAGAGGTCTAGCCTTTAAGTGTCGATAGGTAGGTATGTCTCGATGGAAAACCCTGACCACCTGCTGGTGGACCAAAAACCTGTTCGAAATCGCGTGCGCCACGGTCGTGGTCGCTCTTCTGGTGGGCGGCATTGCTTTTGCGATTGTGCAGGCCCCTAGCGTCCAAGTGGTGGAGAGCCAGTCCACCAAAACCACCGAAGCCCGCTCTGCGGCCGTACCTTTGAGCCGGCCGGACCTTCAGTCCCCCGAGCCCAGCGTGCCGGCGGCGGAGGATCAGTTCGAAATCGTCTGCCTGCCCGGCGATGGCCTACCCGACCAGTTCGGCTGCGAGGTTGTATCGCATTCAGAAGGCCTGCAACCTAACGCCGACCCCTTCTAAGCCGTACTACCCGGCTCCGCAGGCCGGACCGGTTCGGCAGGGTCGGGCGTCTCGACCGGAGCCACCGGTTCCGGCGTCGCGGGAGTATCCGGCGTCTTGACCGGCTCCGGAGCGGGCTCTTCTGCAGCCGGGACCGGCTCGACCGCCTCCGGGGGCGCTTCGGCAGTGGCCGCACGTTCGCGCAACGTCACCTTCTTGCCTGCGACCTTCCAGCCCGCCAGCCCGAACACCGTGAAGACCACGTTCAACACGCCGTGGGTGCGGGCCATGTCCCGGACCGACAGCCCGCCGACCACCAGGTACTGGCCCACCGCGTACTGGACCGCCAGCACCATAGAGATCCACACGGCGGCCGACGAGACGATCAGCAGGACGCGGGCGGCCGGAGGCAGGCGCCAGGCGATCAGTGTCGTCCCCGCCGCAAGGGCTATCAGGGACAGCGCCATCAGGATGGCGCCCTCGACCTCGAGAAGCGGCGACCCGCTGATCCCGGCTGCGACCAGGACCATCGCCAGCACCACCCCGCCGCCGGCGTAGGCGGCAAGGCGGTCCCATCGCCCGGGGAGGGCCCTCAGCCAGCGGGCGGCCTGGGCGGCGAGTATCGGTGCGGCGAAGCCGGCGAAGTGGAAGTGGACGGCGGTTAGCTCGACGATCTCGATGGGTAGGTCCATCGGCCGCACGCCGGCCCGGAAAAGGACCAGCCAGGCGGCGCCGACGACCAGGAAGAGGCAGGCGGCGATAGGAAGGTAGCCCTCGAACCGGGGGGGCCGGGCCTTCGATACCTCGGCGACTGCGGAGATGCCGACCATCAGGCACAGCGCAAGCCATAGACCGGAGAGAACGCCGCCGATGCTGTCCTGGTAGGCCGCGTCGCGGGGGACGACCGAGAGGGAGCCCAGCACGGCGACAAAAGGGACCGCCTTGTAGGCGAGGCTGCGAAGCCGCTCCGCCTGCGGATCGGTCCACGTGATCATCGACAGGCCCATCGGCACGACGAGAAGCATGCCGAGGACCAGGAGCAGATCGATCTCGTTCACTGGATTCGAGCGTCCCACAATCTGCGAACAAATACTACGGGCCCGCCAAGTCCGGACCCTTTGACATTAAACACTTTGCACTGTATTAATAGTGTTGAACTTAGAAAGGTTACTAATGGCGCGGTTCGGCGAAGGTCAGTGGGCTCTGGGGTACAGCGAGCCGCTCAACAAACCTGAGGCAATCAAGAAGGACGACGACGGCCTCAACGTCCGTGACCGCATCATCAACACCTACTCCAAGCAGGGATTCTCCTCCATCTGGCCCGACGACCTCCGCAGCCGCATGCGCTGGTGGGGCCTCTACACCCAGCGCCGCCAGGGCATCCCCGGTGGCTTGACCGCCCGCTGCGAGCCCTGGGAGCTGGAGGACGAGTTCTTCATGCTGCGGGTCCGCATCGCCGGCGGGCAGATGGACAGCGAGCAGCTTCGCGCCATCGCCCACGTCGCCGAGCGGTACGGCCGCAGCGTCGCCGACGTCACCGACCGCCAGAACATCCAGCTCCACTGGATCCGCATCCAGGACGTGCCCGACATCTGGCGCATCATCGAGGGCGTCGGCCTCACCACCTGCGAGGCGTGCGGCGACACCCCCCGGAACATGATGGGCTGCCCGGTCGCCGGCGTCGACGAGAACGAGTTGTTCGACGCCACCCCGGACCTCATGGCCCTCAGCGAAAGATTCCTGGCCGACCCGGCGTTCTCCAACTTCCCCCGCAAGTTCAAGACCTCGGTCACCGCCTGCCACCAGCACTGCTGCCAGCACGAGACCCACGACCTGGCCTTCGTCGGCGTCGACAACGGCGGCCGGCTGGGATACGACGTCTGGGTCGGCGGGGGCCTCGGCCCCAACCCCCACTTCGGCAAGCGCCTTGGCGTGTTCATCGAGCGGGACCAGCTCCAAGATGTCTGGGCCGCCGCCGCCGGTACCTTCCGCGACTACGGCTTCCGCCGGGCCCGCAACCGGGCACGGGTCAAGTTCCTCATGGCCGAGTGGGGCCCCGAGAAGTACCGCGAGATCATGGAGAAGGAGTACCTGGGCCACGCACTGCCCGACGGCCCGGCCCCCAGCCCCTCCACCACCGCCCAACGCGACCACGTGGGCCTGTTTCCCCAGCAGGACGGAAAATGCTACGTGGGGTTCGCCCCCCGGGCCGGCCGGACCACTGCCCAGGGGCTCCGCCACGTCGCCGACCTCGCCGAGGAGTATGGCTCGGGCCGCATCCGGGCGACCACGCAGCAGAAGATGGTGATCCTCGACGTAGAGCGCAAGGACACCCCGGCGCTGATCGACAAGCTCGAGCGCCAGGACCTCCGGGTCAATCCGAGCGTCTTCCGGCGGGGCACCATGGCGTGCACGGGCATCGAGTTTTGCAAGCTGGCGATCGTCGAGACCAAGAGCCGGGCCGACTGGCTCTACCGGGAACTCGAGGACCGCCTTCCGGACTTCGACGAACCGATCCGGATCAACCTCAACGGCTGCCCCAACTCGTGTGCCCGGGTCCAGATCTCCGACATCGGCCTGGTCGGCTCTCTCATGACGAAGCCCGACGGCACCAAGTACGACGGTTTCCAGGTCCACCTGGGAGGGCACCTGGGCGACGGATACAAGTTCGGCCGCAGGGTCAAGGGGTTCAAGGTCCCCGCCCACACGCTGGCCGACTACGTCGAGAAGCTGCTGCGCACCTATCTGTCCACCCGGACCGAGGGTGAACCGTTCCATGAGTGGTCCGCCCGAGCGCCGGAGGTATGGCTCAAGTGACCCCCGCCGAAGCGATCCTGGAGAAGCACCGCCACAAACACCTGCCGCTCCTCACGATCCCGGCCGGCTCCGATGCGCCCGAGCTTCCGGACTTCGAAGGCGTCCCGGCCGAGGACATCCTCAAGTGGGCGTTCGAGCAGTTCGGCCTCGACGTCGTGCTGGCCAGCTCCATGCAGGACTCGGTCCTGATCGACCTGGCGTGGAAGGTCGAGCCCCGGGTGGAGGTCTTCTTCCTGGACACCGGGTTCCACTTCTACGAGACCATCGCCACCGCCAAGGCGGTCCGGAACCGCTACAACCTGAACCTGGTGATGCTGGACCCGGTCGACGAGCCGGCGGTTTGGTCGGAAGAGGGCTACAAAGCCTGCTGCGCCTCCCGCAAGGTGGCCCCGATGAACAACTACCTGAAGGACAAGAGGGCGTGGATGTCGGGCCTGCGCCGGGCGGAGTCCGAGACCCGGGCCCACGCCAAGGCGGTCGAGTGGGACGCCTCCCGGGGCCTGGTGAAGATCAACCCGATCGTCGAGTGGTCCGACCACAAGGTCGAGAGGTACATCAAGCACCACGACCTGATCGTGAACCCGCTGAAGCTGCAGGGCTACGACTCCATCGGCTGCGTCCCCTGCACCATCCCGGGCAACGGCCGGGAGGGCCGCTGGGCGGGAACCCTGCGGGTCGAGTGCGGGATCCACCAGGTGCACCCCGCGGTGGCCGACCCGGTGGAGCCGGCATCTGCCGACTAACTCGGACTCGGAGGCGGTTCCCTCCAGGGTTCAGCCGAACTACTGCCCCTACTGCGGGGAGCAGGACTTCATCCCGGTCGACGACCCCGGCCAGTTCTACTGCGAGTCCTGTAACCGCCGGTTCCAGGTGAAGATGCTCGGCCTGGGGAACTGACGCACCCCTACTGCTGCTCCTTGGCTTTCTGCTCCTCGATCTGCCGCTCCTTCTCCTGTGCCTTCTCCTTTGCGCCGAGCTCAGGCATGTCAGCCCACTTGGGGTCGGTTCCCGGAGTCGTCTCGGGTGTTGCCGGCGCCGACGTGGTGTCGGGGCTGGGCGACGCTGATGAAGTATCTGGTTGACCGTTCACGAGCACCTCCTGGCAAGTTCTGTGGATAGATCGGCCGGCTCTGAGCCTATTGCCCCATCCGACAAATTGCACTACCCGCTCCGCACCGATTGGCACATACTGAAGCCAGCCGGCGTCGCAGGCGCCGCAACGCTGGGGGTCGCCATGAAAATACGATCGCTAACCGCAGGTCTGTTTGCCCTTCTACTCCTCCTCCTTCTACCCGCCACGGCGCTTGCTGCCGATTTTCGAGGCGCCGAGGGGCGCCAGGACGTGAGCGGCACCGTTGACGACGACGTCTACATCGCCGGCGACGAGATCGTCGTCTCCGGGGAGGTGACGGGCGATGTCTTCGGCGCAGGTCGCAGCATTCGCCTGACCGGCTCGACCGGCCAATCCTTCTTCGCCGGAGCGCAGGACGTGACCATCGACGGAACGGTGGGCCACACCGCCCGGGTCGGGGCTCAGGACCTTGTAGTCACCGGAACCATCACTCAGGACCTGCTGGGCGCCGGGCAGACCCTCACCGTGGAGACCGATGGGCAGATCGGCCGCGACCTGTGGGCCGGCGGCCAGAACCTCACAGTCGCCGGGAACGTCGCCCGGGACATCCGGGGCGGCGTTCAGGACCTCACGATCAGCGGGACGGTGGGCGGCAACGTCGAGGTCGACGCCGACAGCGTCACCCTCGAGGACGGCGCCCGGATCGCCGGGGACCTCATCTACACCTCCAACAGTGAGGCCGACATCGACCCGGGGGCCGAGGTCACCGGGGAGGTCGTCCGGCGGGAGCCCAAAGCGGCGCCGGCCGACGACAGGAACCCGGTTGTCGACACGATTCTCGAGTTCATCCGGGGGGTCGCCGGTGCTTTCGCGCTGGGCCTTGTCCTGCTGTGGCTGTTCCCCGACCTGCTGCCGAACCTCGCCAGGACCATGCGCACTGCCATCGCCCCGAGTCTTGGAATCGGCCTGGCGGCACTGTTCGTGGTCCCGATCGTGGCACTGATCGCGTTCGTCATTGCGCTGGTTCTCGGCGCATTCGGCGCCATACCCCTGCTGTTGCTGGCGGTTTACGGCTTCCTGCTCATTCTGGCCAAGGCCGCCGTGGGCTACCTGATCGGGTCGATGATCCTCAAGCAGGTCGACGACCCGGCGGTTCGCCGCCCGTTGGTCGACTCGCTGAAGGCGCTGGCCATCGGGGTCACCGTACTCACCTTGATCATGTTGGTGCCCTTCGTCGGCGGGCTGGTCGGGTTCGTCATCGGAGTGCTGACGTTGGGGGCCGGCGTAGTGGCGTTCATGAACTGGCGGAAGTCCCGGAGTGCTGCGGGGGCCCCGCCCCCCACCGCTCCGGGCGTTCCTCCGACGGCGGGGCCGATCGGCGCTTAACCGGGAGCCGACCCCCTAACTCACTCCTGGACCCGCTGCTCCCCGGTGTATACGTTGAACGAATCGTCCCGCAGGAAGCCCACCAGCGTCATCCCGAAGCGGGCGGCCAGGTCCACCGCCAGGCTCGACGGGGCCGACACTGCGCACATCACCCCTGCGCCCGCCCGCAGCGCTTTCTGGACCAGCTCGTAGCTCGCCCGGCCGCTCACCAGGATCGTGTGGTCGGTCAGCGGCAGGCGGTCCTGCAGCAGTGCCCAGCCCACCAGCTTGTCCAGGGCGTTGTGCCGCCCGACGTCCTCCCGGACCGCCAGCAGCTTGCCCTCGGCGTCGAACAGCCCCGCCGCGTGCACCCCGCCCGTCTTGGCGAACAGCTTCTGGCCCTTCTTCAGGCGCTCCGGCAGCGACAGGATCAGCTCGGGCGAAAGCTTCGGGCCCTCGCCCAGCGGCGGGACGCCGGTGATCGCCAGCTGGTCGAGCGAAGCCTTGCCGCACACCCCGCAGCCGCTGTTGGAGTAGAAGTTGCGGTCGAGGGTGGCGGTGTCGGGCATCGGCCCGCGCAGGTCGACCGTGACCACGTTGTACTGCTGCTCGTCGGTCGGCTGGCAGTACCGGACCGAGTGGAAGTCTTGTTTCCCGGCCAGCACCGACTCGGCGTAGAGAAACCCCACGGCCAACTCGAAGTCGTTGCCCGGCGTGCGCATGGTGATCGAGGCCTTGATCTCCTGACCCTCGGCGTTCAGCCGGATCTCGAACGGCTCCTCGGTCGCCAGCACCTCCGACCGGGGCCGGTTCAGCCCCTCGCGCCGGTACTGGCGGACCACTCCGGAGCGGGAGGCGGACGGGCGCTCGCTCACTGCTCTCCCTTCGACACGGTCACCACGGCGTTGTAGTCCGGGATCTTCGACTCGGGGGACCGCGTGTGCCCGTCGATCAGTACCGACCCCTCCGGCCAGTGCACCTGCAGGTTCCCGGGGGCGACATGAGCCAGGAACACCCGGCCCTCATACTCGCCGGCCGGGCTGCGCACGACCACCGGGTCGCCCTCGCCCAGCCCCATGCCGGCTGCGTCGCTCGCATTCATATATACAGCCTCGCGCCCTGCGCCGGTTAACGGGTCCCGCTTCTCGTGGACCATGCTGTTGAACTGCTTGCCCCGGCGGGTGGTGCAGACGAAGGACCCCGGCGGGACGTCGACGCTCGGCAGCGGGACCTTCGAGAAATGCGCCTTACCGTCGGGCGTCGGGAAGCTCCAGCCGGCGCAGAGGTGGGGCCCGCCGTACTGGACCGAGTCGCCGGCCTCCTTCAGGTCCTGGATCCCCTCGTACAGCGGGACCACCCGGGCGATCTCCTCCCTAAGCTCGGCGGTCCCGGCATAGGTAAGCGCCGCGGCGTGCTGGGGAACCACCCGGCGGGCGAGGTCAAAAAAAACCTCCCACTCCGCCCGGGCCTCGCCGATCCGCCGGCCCTCCACCTCG
>DASTUJ010000052.1 GCA_035759705.1 Actinomycetota bacterium
CTCGATTGGATCTGAGCCATCTAGTCACGCAGCCTTTCTTCGACTCTCGCCTTCAGAGCCTGGTTGAATGCCCGGTATCCCTTGACCACCGGTACGAATAGGAACGCTGAGATCACCGGCGAGAGGAACCCGGCCGCCGTCTCCGACTGCACGAAGTGGGTCTGGCTCCCGCCCAGAGGGTCGAGCCGGAAGTGCCGCTCGACGTTGTAGAGGAACGACGATCCCTGTTCCACCACCCAGCTGAGCTCGTTGGGCGGCTGGACCACGGTCAGAACGGGAGTGATGGGCATGACGAACGGCCCCATGTCCATCTTCACGAGCACCTTCTCCGACTGGCCGAGCCTGCCCTGGAAGCTCGTTATGAACGGGTTCCACTCCGGGTAGGAGCCGATGTCGGAGAAGACCTCCCACACCTGCTCCACCGGAGCGTTGATGACAATCGAGTCGCGGATCTCCATCAGGACGAGTTCCGGAACAGCTTGTCGGCGCCCCCGTAGGCCTCCAGCAGGTCCCCGGCAAACGCCTTGCCGAACTTGGCGACCGCCATGAAGCCCTCGACCACTCCCTGGTTGCCGTTGGGGTGCATGGTGGTCATCTGGCGGGCAAAGTCGTCCGGGATGATCTTCAGGATCCCGTTGGCCACAACCGGTGCGTCCTCCGAATCGCCGTCGTAGACGGTGATGTACAGAGTCGTCGTGTCGGACCACAGGTCGAACCCCGGGTCCTGGCGGATGGTCTTGTAGCCGAAGAAGCGGTACCGGCGACCCTCGTCGGTGCTCATCACCATGTTGTAGAGCATCTTTTTCGTGACCGGGTTGTCGTCGGTGTCGACGAACAGGTTGAACCGGCCCTCGGTGACCGACAGGGGCCTCTTCGACAGCATCGGGGCCTTCACGGTCCCGACCATCGCCGCCTCGTGCTCCTTGGTGTTGAGAAGCATGTCCAGGTCGTCGGCGAGAACGGTCAGCACGAACTCGAACGGAGAGTCGCCCTCCTTGCCCCGGTCGAAACCGGCCTGGAAGTCGCCGTCGTCGACCTTGGACATGAAGCCCTTCATGCTCTCGGTGAACTGCACGCCGATCGTGGGCGGCGTGTCCGGGACCACCGGGACCGGCGGCAGCGAGTAGTCGATCGTCCAGCCGCGCTCCTGGGCGAGCAGTGCGACGTTGCGCTCCGCCACCGCCGAGATCGTCAGCAGCGGGTTCACCCCTACCGACCGCGGGATCACCGACCCGTCCATCACGTACAGGCCTTCGTAGGTGCCGGCGCCCTGCTTGCCGCTGAACACCTGACCTTTGTGGTTCGTCACCCCATGCTCCGCGTCGTCGGCCATCACACAGCCGCCCAGCGGGTGGACGGTGACCAGGTCCTGCCCCAGCATCGGGGTCCAGGTCGGGTTCGGGATGTAGGTCCCGCCCAGGGCCTTGGTGGCCTGCTGAAGGGCGTCGTTGACGTTCTTGAACACCGGCTGGGCGCCGATCCCCGGCCATGCGACGCGCACCTTCTCGTTCTCGTCGAGCTCCAGCTTTCCGGCCGAGCCGTCGTGGGCCATCACGAGGTAGGTCTGGGTGTTGTCGACCGCACCCCTGCTAGCCCCGCCGACCAGGCTCTCGACCGCCCTCTTCTTCTCCTTCCACCAGTCGCCGGCGTCGGTGTCCTTGCCTACCGCCTTGGAGAAGGTGGCAAACGCCGCGGGGAGGAATTGACGGATCGCCCCGGGGATCGAGCCCTCCTCGATGACGAAGCCGTCCTCCAGGTCGGTCTGCTGGCGAACGTCGATGATTCCGGTGATGCATGGGCCCACGGGGTCGGCCTGCTCGGGCGGGATCGTGCCGAGGCCGATGCCGTTGATCTCGACGTCGCAGTTGTAGCCGAAGCCCAGTACATCGCCGTTGCCGGAAAACCCGCTGCCCAGCTGGTCCGACAGAGCCACGCCGTTCTTCCGGGAGCGGAGCAGGACCTCGGTGGAGCCGAGCGCCCCGGCGCCGATTACGACGATCCCGGCCCTGACGAACATAGGGGGAGCTTTGAAGTACTCCCGGCCGGTGTTGTGGAGGTCGAAATACACCAGCCACTCGCCGTCCTTCTGCTCCACCCGGTTCACCGCAGTTTTGGTGAAGATCTCGGCCCCGTGGTTAACCGCATCGGGCAGGTAATTCATGATCAGCGTGTTCTTGGCCGAGTAGTTGCAGCCTGAGACGCAGTCACCGCACAATTTGCAGGCGTGCTGCTCGACCCCGACGTGGTTGACACCCTCCTCGAAGGTGACGTTGATTGGCGGCCGGTAGAAGGTCTTGCCCATGGCTTCGGCCGAGATCCGCTGGGCCTCGAGCTTCTTCAGGACCGGGAACGTCTCCGGGTAGGGCGTGGCCTTCAACATCTCCAGGGCCCGTGTGTAGCCGGCCTCGATGCCCCCGGCCAGGTCGTCCCGGATCGCCTGCGGCCAGCGGGAGTCTTCGAACACCCGGGGCTCGGCCTTTAGAGAAACGTTGGCGTTGATCAGCGACGTGCCCCCCAGGCCGCACCCGACCAGGACGTTCAGGTCCGGGTTGACGTGGAAGTCCAGCAGGCCGGTGGCCGAGCCGATGTGGTGACCCGGCATGTCGACCTGCGTCTCCGCCACCGCCTCCGGGCCGGTGTCCGGGTACTCCCCGGGGCGGAACTCCTTGCCCCGCTCGAGCACGCAGACCTTCCGGCCGGCCCGGGCCAGCCGGGAGGCTGCGATGGAGGCGCCGTAGCCGGAGCCGACGACCACCACGTCGTAGCGGTCCCGGATCTCGTGGATCGGTTTCGACAGGCGGCTCATTTGTCCTCCTTGGGCTTGCGGGTCCGGGTGGTCTTCTTCTTGGGCTCCGGTTCGTGGACCTGGTCGGCCTCGTGGGCCTCGATCGCATCGGCTGCCGCCTCGGCGCCGGCGGCCGCCCCGGCAACGGCACCCGCCGCCGCTCCCGCCACCGCACCGGCGGTTGCGCCGGCGTCGCCCTCGAAGACCCTCGCCACCACGTCGGCGGCGTCCTTGACCTCGTCCTGGTAAAGGACCGCGCATCCCGGGTCGCGCACCACCAGGTACCCGAACATCGGGTGGTTGAGGTCGGTCATGTTCTCGTTCCAGTACTTCGCTGCGCTGTACAGGTGGTCGGGGGCGCTGTTGCGCTCCGAGGCGGACGGCGTGACGTCCAGGTCTATCCCCTCGAATGCGTACTCGACGTACGATGAGGAGAACATCGGAAACCCCTCCTCGAGCGGGTTCGGGCGGTGGCCCTGCGCCCAGTAGTACCCCTGCCACACGCTCAGCGCGGCCCACAGGTTGTAGCGGGCGCGGTCCCGGTTGGGGTGGGTCGCCTTCTGAAATACGGCCTCCGCCTCGTCGTCGGACATCTTCACTGCGATGAGGGCCGCATTTGCGGTTACCACCGGGCTCACGTAGTTGCCGAGCTTGCCGATGGTCAGCCCGTTGCTGTTCGGGTCGGCCATGGCGCCGCTGCGGGGGCTCATCGTGACCTCGAGCACCTTGGTGTTGGCCAGCTCCATCTTGTCGGTTGGGGTTTCGCCGGCTATGAGGAAGGCGTGCGACCACTTGCTCGGCCGGTGGTCGAACCGGACGACCCGTTGAGCCTGCCGGAGTGCAACCCCGATGAGGTCCCGTTCACCTACGAGGCCGATGACCATCTTGCCCTTGTTGCCCACGCCCTGGTCGTCCAGCCGCTTCAAGGCATCGAGAAAGAAGTCGAGGTTGTCCTTG
>DASTUJ010000053.1 GCA_035759705.1 Actinomycetota bacterium
TCAGTCCCGTCGCCAGCAACTCTTCCGCCTCCTCGGCCGACAGCGAAGGCTGGGCACGCAACCCGGGGTCGGTCTCGACCACCCGGCTTCCCTGCTCGCTATTCGAGACTACGGTCATCCGTTTTTTAGACCCGATACGGGCCTCGACCACCCTGCCGGTCGACCGGGAGAGGGTGTAGGAGTCGGGCGTGATCATCCCGCCGACCACCGACTCGCCGGTGCCGAAGTTCGCCTCCACATAGGCGGCGTCTCCATCGGGCTCCAGCGGGTGCCGGGTAAAGAGGACGCCCGCCTTCAGCGCGAACACCTGGATCTGAACGATCACGGCGAAGGCCGGGCCCGGCCCCAGCAGGAGCTTCCGCCTCTTCCGGTAGGCCAGGGACCCTGCCGACAGGCTCGACGCCCAGCACTCCTGCACCGCCCTCTTGAGCCGCCCGCTCTTAATGTTCAGCGTGGTGGAGAACTGTCCGGCAAACGAAGCCGGCCCCGAGTCCTCGGTGGCGCCGGACGACCGGACGGCAACGAACTCCTCGACGTTGGCCCGCATCTGTGCGAGGTAGGCCCGAACCAGCGATTCGTGAACCGCTCCCGGCATCGGCGCCCGGGCGATCCGAGCGGCCAGCTGCTCGATGGTCTCCGGGTCGTCGGATGCCGGCCAGATCAGGCGGTTGACCGCCAGGTGGTGTTCGAAGGCGGCCGATGTGACTACGAAGAAGTCGGGAACCGGCACGCCGGCGGCCAGGAGGCGGGCCAGAGATGCTGCCTTCCCGCCGACCAGCTCCAGCGGAGCGTCGAGCGCCTGGCGCTTGTCGAAAATGAAGTCGCTAACCGAGCAGCTCCCTTGCCAGACGGACGCTCTCCCGCAGGTTCTCCAGGCCGCCGAGCGTCACCAGGTCTCGGTAGCGGTCGATATCCAGGACCAGCGAGCTCAGCCGGACCGACCGGCAGGTCAGCCCGGCCTCTTGGGCTCGCAGTGCGTGGAGCCCGGCGCTTCCCGGGCCGAACGAGGGCGCTAGAACAGCCGGCGGCCGGCGGATCAGGGCGTTGGTGCCGCCGTCGCCGGACGGCGCCACCACCACCTGCTCGGGGTACCAGAACAGGGCGTTGACGTCGTCGGAGGTCACCATCGGCACGTCCGAAGGGAGGACCAGAAGGGTGGTGGAACCCCCCGCAACCGCGGCCGCAGTCCCCGCCGTGACCGCTGCGTTCAGCCCCTCGCCGGGGTCGGAGACCAGCGCACACCCGAACGCCAGGCCCACCGCTTCGGCATCCGGGTCGTTGGTGACGACCAGCCGGTGGGACCACTTCTCGGTCGCCCGGAGGACGTCAGCGAGCATCGCCAGGCCCAGCCGCCGGCGGTCCGGAGGCGCCAGCCGTTGGGAGAGCCGCAGCTTCGCCTGATCCAGTCGCTTCACCGGGATGAGGATGGATTCCAAGGACTATTTCCTTCCAAGACCGGAATTGGGCTGAAAAAGGGTCATCTGCGACCATCAGCGGGCTTTTGCGCGCGCAGCTTATACTCTCCCGCATGGCGGAAGTAAACGGAGACGCACCGGCGGCGACAAGCGAAAAACGCAAGCATTGGAACGCCGGTCCCGAGCGCAAACACTGGAAACATCTCTATCACGAGATCGTCGCGACCGAGGTCTGTGTCGGATGTTCGGCGTGTGTTGTGTCCTGTCCCCACGACGTCATCGAGATGACCGACCTGTTGCGCCCCAAGCAGAAGGACGAATCGGATCCCCCCGACTACTGTGTGCACGGCGAGCAGAGCTGCTCCCTATGCGCCATGGCGTGCCTCCGGCTCGAGCCGAACATCGACAAGATCGAGGACATGCTTTTCGGCCGCCGCCGCAAGCACCCGAGCGAGATTTACGGTCAGCACCGCGAGATGTGGCTCGGCAGGGCAACCGCCGAGGACATCAAGAAGGTGGGCCAGGACGGCGGGGTCGTCAGCGCGATCATGGGATGGATGCTGGACAACGGCGAGCTGGACGGCGCCTGCGTCGCCATGCCGAATCCCGAGAAGCCCTGGTTCGACATGCCGGCCGTGGTCACCACCCGTGATGAGTTCCTGAAGTCTTCGGGTTCCCGGTACACCTACTGCAACACCCCGCTGGCCCTCAAGGAGGCCGCGGCCCGCAAGCTCAAGAAGGTCGGGGTCGTCGGGGTGTCCTGCGAGTCGACCGCCATGCGGGAGATGAACGCCGAGGGCATCAAGCGCTGGAGCCGCATGACGAAGTTCGTCGCCGGCCTGATGTGCAACGAGACCTTCAAGTACGAGGAGTTCATCTTCGACATCGTCCGGGACCGGTACGGGGTCGACGTCGACAAGATCGTGAAGGTCAACGTCAAGGGCGACGTCTACGTCACCCTCACCGACGGGACCGACGTCAAGATCCCTCTGGACGAGTGCAAGGTTTCGTCGAACGACTGGTGCCACCACTGCCCGGACTTCTCGGCCGAGCACGCCGACATCTCGTTCGGCGGCATCGGCCTGTCTGGCTGGACGATGTGCATCATCCGCAGCGAGTACGGCAAGGATGTATGGAACCGGGCGGTAGCCGCCGGGATCATCGAGACCAAGCCCACCGAGGAGGACCCCGAAGGAATGCGGGTCCTGGAGGTGCTGGCCAAAAAGCAGCGCCGCCGCACCGGGCCGCTGGAGTCCCACGCCGCAGCCCGCTGGCCCGTCAAGAGGGTGCTCGACAAGGCCAAACGAGAGTTTGTCGAGGAACAGCTTGCCGAGGTAGGGGCCGGCGACGACAAGGCCGCGGAGCCGACTCCCGGCATCGAGCCAGCAAAACCCGCCTGATCTCGCTCCGCACCGCCCCGATTTGTATATGAAAACCCGTGTCGTGCTGCTTTTCGGCGGCCAGTCGGCCGAACACGACGTCTCCTGTGTCTCCGCCCGCCACGTTGCGGCCGCGATGGATCCCTCCCGCTACGCGGTGATCCCTGTCGGCATCACCCGTGACGGGGACTGGGTCCTGCCCGAGTCTTCCCTGCAGGTGCTGGCCGGGGGAGCTCTGGAGCTGCCGAACGAGAGGTTCGTCGCCGACGGCACCAAGCTCGACCTGTTCGGCGGCCTGGGCAAGCACACCCAGACATCGGTCGCCGGCGCCTACGGCCTGAAGGCCCCCACTCTGGCCTGCGACGTCGTTTTTCCCGTTCTCCACGGCCCCTACGGCGAGGACGGCACGATCCAGGGTCTGCTGGAGGTGGCCGGGGTGCCCTACGTCGGGTCGGGGGTGCTCGGGTCGGCGGTGGGGATGGACAAGCAGATGATGAAGATCGCTTTTGCCGCGGCCGGGCTGCCGAGCCCGAAGTACGTGGTTCTGCGCCGGGGCGGCTGGGAGTCGCACCGGGAGGCTGCTCTGGCCACGGCCTCTTTGTTGGGGTTCCCGTCGTTCACCAAGCCGGCGAACCTGGGCTCGTCGGTGGGAATCTCCAAATGCATCGACGAGGGGAGCCTTGCCGACGGCATCGGTGTCGCGTTCCAGTTCGATAGCAAGGCGATCGTCGAAGAGGGGATCACCGGCCGGGAGATCGAGTGCGCGGTTCTGGGCAACGACGACCCCAAGGCCAGTGTGTGCGGCGAGATCATCCCCGGCCGGGACTTCTACGACTACGAGGCGAAGTACCTGGAGCCGTCGTCCAAGACGCTGGTACCGGCCGACCTGCCCGAAGAGATAAGCGCAACGATCCGGGAGTACGCCGTGACCGCCTTCCGGGCGATCGGAGCTGCAGGTCTGGCCCGGGTGGACTTCTTTGTCGCCGACGACGGCCGGGTGCTGATCAACGAGATCAACACCATGCCCGGCTTCACCGAGATCTCGATGTTCCCAAAGCTGTGGGGCGCCTCTGGCCTCGGCTACTCGGAGCTGATCGACCGTCTGATCGAGCTGGCGCTGGAGCGAGCCGCCACCTAAAGCGGGGGCTTCCGGAACTCGGGCGTTAGGCGTACGATCCCGGGGGTATAAGAACGGTTCGTCTCACCCCAGAAGATGGGTGATCGGCCGGAGGCAATCTCAGTGCAGACAGGTTCCAGAGGCGCTCTCCGCGAGCTATCCGACTCGCCGCCTCCGCCCGAGCCCCTCTTGCGAAGGTACCGCCCCTCCGACCTTGCGGTATTCACCGCGGAGGAGCGCCGCCGCTTCCTGGGACCCATCGATCCGGAGGTCCTGAACCGCATCGACCACGATCCCGGGGCGTGGGACCTCGTGGTCGCCGACCTTGCGTGGGAGCTGCTCTACCGCCTGGAGCCGGAACTCTACGGGCGGCTGACGGCGGGGGAGCGCATCCACCCCGGAATCCTGGAGTGGATACCCCAGCGCGTAGGCCGGGCGGTCGAGGTCGGCTGCGGCTGGGGCCGCCTGACACTCGAACTGGCGCACCGGTGTGAGGAGCTGGCCGGCATCGAGCCTGCTCCGCCCCTGCGGGAACGCCTGAGGAAACGGTTGCAGGAGGAGTGCCAGGGCCACTGTTCGGTATCCGGAGGCTTCCTGAACGACATCCCGCTGCCCGACGCATGGGCCGACGTGAGCTTCACCTGCTCGGCCTTCTCCTGCGACCCGATCCACGGGGGCGACCCGGGTCTCGCCGAACTGGAACGAGTTACCCGGACCGGCGGCATGGTCGTGCTCATCTGGCCGCCGAGGAAGCGATCGTGGCTCGAGGAGCGGGGATTTAAGTTCGTGAGTTTCCCCGGAAAGATGGGCGTTGAGTTCACCAGCGCTGAGGAAGCGGTCGAGCTGGCGGAGATCTTCTACCCCGATGCGGCCCCGAAGGTCGCCGAGCTGGGAAGCCGCATCGTCCCCTGCGACCTGCTGGGGATCACCGGACCGAAATCGCTCGCCTGGCGCAAGGTAGAGCGGTAGCCGAATTACAACTTCTTTCTTGGGTATCACAAACCGTACCCAAGAATCGGGCGGCCGCTAGGGATTACGGCTTGATGCGGTGAGGATTTGTGCCTAGAGGTGGACCACCGGGCAGGTCAGCGTGCGGGTGATTCCTTCGACCGCCTGAATCTTGGCGACCACCAATTTGCCGAGGTCGTCCACCGTTCCGGCTTCCGCCTGGACGATTACGTCGTAAGGTCCGGTCACGTCCTCCGCCGAGGTGACTCCCGGAATACTGGAGGCTTCGCTGGCGACCTTTGCGGCCTTGCCCACCTCGGTCTGGATCAGGATGTAAGCTTGCACTGCCACGTGACTCACCTTCCCCTCGGTATTGAGTGGGCATCATCCTAAACCGCGTCGGGCGGGCCGGGTCGAGTCGCACAAATTTGAGCCCCTGCACTGGACAACGGCGTCCGGGCAGAAACCTAAGGGCTCCGGCCACGCATAAGGGGAACATTCACGATGGTTAACTCCGCTACCACCCTCACGAACAACAAGGCTCTGCTGTCATGGGTCGACGAAATCGCCACCCTCACGACGCCCGACGACATCTACTGGTGCGACGGGTCGGCCGAGGAGTACAACCGGCTCTGTCAGCAGCTGGTCGACGCAGGCACCTTCACCAAGCTCGACGAGGCCAAGCGCCCGAACAGCTACTGGGCAGCCTCCGACCCCGGCGACGTCGCACGGGTTGAGGACCGCACCTTCATCTGCTGGAAGAACGCCGACGACGCCGGTCCCACCAACAACTGGACCGACCCGGACGAGATGCGCGAGACCATGAAGGGCCTGTACAAAGGCTCGATGAAGGGCCGCACGATGTATGTCGTCCCCTTCTCCATGGGCCCGGTCGGGTCCCCGATCGCCCACATCGGCGTGGAGCTCACGGACTCCGCCTACGTGGCCGTCAGCATGCGGATCATGACCCGCATGGGGGCCAAGGCCCTCGACGCCCTCGGCGAAGACGGCGAGTTCGTCCCCTGTCTGCACTCCCTCGGAGCTCCGTTGGAGCCCGGCGAAGAAGACTCCACCTGGCCCTGCAACCCGGAGCAGAAGTACATCGTCCACTTCCCGGAGACCAAGGAGATCTGGTCTTACGGCTCGGGCTACGGCGGCAACGCCCTGCTCGGCAAGAAGTGCTTCGCCCTGCGCATCGCATCGATCATGGCCCGCGAGGACAACTGGCTGGCCGAGCACATGCTGATCGTCAAGGTCACCTCGCCCGAGGGCAAGGTCGACTTCGTCACCGGGGCCTTCCCGTCGGCCTGCGGCAAGACCAACCTCGCCATGCTGGTGCCGACGCTGCCCGGCTGGAAGGTCGAAACCATCGGCGACGACATCTGCTGGATGAAGTTCGGCGAGGACGGCCGGCTTTACGCCATCAACCCGGAAGCGGGGTTCTTCGGCGTCGCCCCCGGCACCTCGGACGAGACCAACTTCAACGCAATGCGGACCCTGGACCGGGACTCGCTGTTCACCAACACCGCGCTGACCGACGACGGCGACGTCTGGTGGGAGGGAATGACCAAACAGAAGCCTGCTCACCTGACCGACTGGAAGCGTCAGTCGTGGACCCCGGAAAGCGGCGTGCCCTCGGCGCACCCGAACGCCCGCTTCACCGCCATGGCGTCGCACTGCCCGGTTATCGCCCCCGAGTGGGAGGACCCCAAGGGTGTGCCGATCTCGGCGATGCTCTTCGGCGGCCGCCGCGCCACCGTTGTGCCGCTGGTGACCGAGGCCTACGACTGGCAGCAGGGTGTGTTCCTCGGGTCGATCATGGCCTCCGAGACCACCGCAGCCCAGGCCGGCGCGGTCGGCAACGTACGGCGTGACCCGTTCGCCATGCTGCCGTTCTGCGGCTACAACATGGGGGACTACTTGAGCCACTGGCTGTCCATCGGCGCTAAGGGCGACACCTCCAAGCTGCCCGGGATGTTCTACGTGAACTGGTTCCGCAAGGACGCCAACGGCAAGTTCCTGTGGCCCGGGTTCGGCGAAAACAGCCGGGTCATCGCCTGGGTCTGCGACCGGGTTTCCGGCAAGGGCGAAGCGGTCGACACCCCGCTGGGCCGCGTGCCGGCGCCGGGATCGCTGAACACCGAGGGACTGGACATCAGCGACGAAGAGCTGGCGAACCTGCTTGCCGTCAACGTCGAGGACTGGAAGGCCGAGGCTGCATCCATCGCCGAGCACTACAACAACCTGGGCGAGCGCATGCCGCAGGAACTGAAGGACGAGCTGGCCAAGCTGGAAGAGCGTCTGGGCTAAAAATCGTCTCCCGCGGCCGGTGCCCCCTTGGGGCACCGGCGAGCCCGGGAGAAGGTGCGCTAAGCCATCTCGAAGAATGCCTGCGCCGCCGGCGAGGGTACCGAGTTGCGGTGGATCATCACAACCTCCCGAAACAGCCTGGGCTCCAGGCCCGCCATGACCGCGCCCTGAGCCTGCAGAGCCAGGGCCAGGGGCCGGGGCAACAAGGCCGCGCCCGCGCCCGACAGCACCAGGGGCGGAATTGCATCCCTCTGCTCACTGACCACGGCCAGATTGGCGGACAACCCGGCGTCGAAGAAGGCCTGGTCCAGAACGTTCCTGGTGAAGGTCCCCTGCTGAGTGCTCACTATCGGGATCTTGTTCAGGGCTTCGAGCGTCATAGGATCGGTGGCCGGGGTCGTTCCCGGCGGCAGGACAGCGAACAGTTCCTGGGTGACAACCGGCTTGGAGATCATGTCCCTGGGAACGTCGCATGCATCGGTCACACCCAGCTCGCAGGTGCCGTGAGCGACGAGCCGCGCGAGGTCGGCAGGATCTCGTGGGGAAGTCATAACCACCAACACGCCCGGGTATCGCGAACGAAAGGCGCCGATCAAGGGAGCTACCGGATCCGCCGCGAGGCTCGGAAGGCACGCGAGGTCCAAGCGACCCGCCTGAAGCCCTTTCACAGCCTGCACCGCCCGTCTCCCAGCCTCAAATTCCCGGACGACCTGGCTGGCGGGTCCCACAAGAGCTTCTCCTGCGGGGGTCAGCGTCACCCGGCGTCCGAGCCGGTGGAACAGCACGGCTCCCATCTGGTTCTCGAGCTCTTTGATGCACTGGGAAAGAGCGGGCTGCGAGATAAACGACGCCTTTGCGGCGCGGGTGAAGCTTTGATGTTCGTGGACGGCCAGAAACATCTGGAGGCGGCGCATATCCATAGGCATAGCTTATAGATCGAATCCAATCTATGTATTGGACGGATAGAGCCCAGCCAGAAATGATGGTCGATTCAGGATTTCGAGATTGTTCGTGGTCGCCCAGACCGGACCGGAATCGAAATCGGCCGTCGACGCAGAAAGCAGATGAGCATGACTAATGCAGTCCTCCCCGACCCCACGTTTTCGGACCGGACAGCGGCGATCGAAAGATCGCTCCCTCCGTTGCTCCTTGCCTCCCACCTGACAACACCTGACCTCGACCTCAAGCCGCTCAGCCATTTTCGAATGCAAAAGGGCGTCCACCTGCTGCAGGAAGTAGGCCCGATCCCTTGGACGGTCTTCACCTTCCGTCCCCACGTCTGGGGGCCCTTCTCGGTTGAGCTGGAGGACACGCTCGGCATGCTGGTTGAGGAGGGACTAATGGAATCGCATCCCAAGCCGCTGTTCGCAGGGTTCAGGAACTCCCAAGCCGGGGACGATCTGGTGCAGCAGCTGATCTACCAATTGAGCGAGACCGAACTACAGCTGGTTCGTGGCGTGCGGAAGGTCGCGGCCCTGGCGTTTGTGAGGGTCTGATTCCGGGCTGCGGTCGTGAACGTGCTTTCTGGCGTGTGCGACCGCAGCTTCGAGAGTGTCGAACAGGTGATGCTCCCGAGCCAGCTGGTCGAGCGCCCCGACCGTTTCGAGTAGCTGGCGATGCCCTGGACGGATTCCTTTAAGCAGGACCGTCACCCCTCTCCCCTGCAGCGTGGAGATGATCTCTCCAAGGGCCTGCGCGCCCGTGGCATCCAGAACCTGGAGTTGAGACAGGCGGAGTACCACCACCCTCACGTCACCGACATCGGTCAACCGCATGAGAAAGGTGTGGGCGACCCCGAAGAACATCGCTCCGTCCAGCCGGTAAACCACAATGTGGTCGCGAAGAAAGCTGGCCTCGTCTGCCGAGGTGACCGACTCGTCAAGCACCAGGGGTTCCGGCTCAGCCTCGGTGCTGTTTGCAATGTGCCGCAGCGCGAGCACAGCCGCCACCCCGATCCCGATCTCAACTGCGACCGTCAGGTCAAAAGCGACTGTTGCCAGCGCGGTCGTGAGCAGCACTGCGGCGTCGGAGCGCGTTGATTTGAGCACCGCCCTGAGGTTGTGAACCTCGACCATCCGGAAGGCCGTAACCATCAGGACGCCCGCCAGAGCGGCAATGGGAATCTGGGAGACCAGCTCGCCGGCGAACGACACTATGAGGAGCAGAGTGACTGCATGGACAATCGTGGCCAGCCGGCTTTGGGCACCCGCCCGGACGTTGACCGCGGTCCGAGCAATGGCTCCCGTCGCCGGCAAACCGCCGAAGACGGCGGACAGCAGGTTGGCCAAGCCCTGGCCGAAGAGTTCTCGATCGGGATCGTGCCGGCCGGTGTCCGCCATGCCATCGGCGACCTTCGCCGACAACAAGCTTTCGAGAGCAGCGAGAAAAGCTACTGCTACCGCAGCCATGAACAGGTCGGTCAGCCCAACCCATGGGATGCGCGGCAGGCTCGGCAACGGCAGCGAGCCGGGCAGGGCGCCCACACGCGCCACCGAAAGCGGGAAGGTCTTTGAGACCAGGGTGGCAGCCAGCACCGCCAGTAGAGACCCGGGAACCGATCGATGAAGCTTGGGAGCTACAAACATCACGGCCGCAACCAGCACGACGAGACCGGCCGATGCGAAGGTCGGTCCGGAGGGCGAAGTTGTGACGGCCTTGAATGCCACCGCCACCGCGTTGCCGCCGTCCGGTTTGGACACCCCGAGCCCCGTCGGGACCTGTTGCAGAAAGATGATGATCGCAATTCCGGCGGTGAACCCTTCGACCACCGGCCACGGCATAAATGCGAGATACCTGCCGATCCCGCTGATGCTGCTCAGCAGAACCAGGATTCCCGCCATCATTCCGACCGCCAGAACACCGCTTGCACCGTGCTGGGCGACTATCGGAATCAGGACCACCGTCATGGCCCCGGTGGGTCCCGAAACCTGAACATTGGAGCCCCCGAAGATCCCAGCGACAAACCCCGCAACGATTGCGGTAATCAGTCCGGCACTGGCGCCCACGCCGGTGGCAATTCCAAAGCCGAGAGCCAGGGGCAGGGCGACCACCGAGACGGTAGCTCCCGCAACGACGTCTGCCTTCCAGGTTTGCCGCAGGCCGGCATAATCACGTCGACCGGGGAGAAGCCTTCCTAGATGGAGGTGCTGGTTCGCCGGCCCGGCATCAAGTGCAGTCAAAGCCATGCGAGGTGGCGGATCTATCGCTCATTGCCGGCCTTGTGGGTGGACGCGCCCGCGTGAGTTGCCCATGTTGTCTCTGCTTTCTGCGACCTAGCGCCGCTGACCGGGATGTCCGGGCGCGAAGAATTGTCTGACGCGACCCGTAGCGCTGCAGCTGATTGGGCTCGGGCCTGACCTGAATATGAATTCTCGCCGGATCGGAGCTATCCGTCCAATACGTAGTTCGGATCTGAGATATAGGTAATGCCTATGGAAAAGGTTGGATGTGAGGGACTTCACAGGCTCGATAAAGAGGAAGCCCGGGCGCTAGGGGCGGTCCTTGGACTCGCACCAGTCTCTGAAGACCGCTTTTGGCTCCTCCCGTCCCGCCTCCACCTCGCCCGGATCTTGCGGCCCTCGAACCAGGTTGGGACTTCGGGATTCCGGTTCACGTCCCCTCCCGGCTGTTTCTGGGGTGAACCTCTAAGAAAGTGTGACCACGGGGGCGACACGCGCTAATCTCGCCTAATGGAGTTATCCCAGGTTGGTGAGTTCGGCCTGATCGACCGCCTCCGGGCGATCGTGGGAGAGCCCGCCGAGGGCGAGGTCTGGATCGGGGACGACGCCGCGGTTCTGCGCGCCCCGTCCGGCACCATCCTGTTCACCACCGACCTGCTGGTAGAGCACGTTCATTTCGACACCGCCTTCACCGGCCCCGAGGACCTCGGCTACAAGGCGATTGCGGTCAACATCAGCGACGTCGCGGCCATGGGCGGGGTCCCCCGGCGGGCGGTTGTCGGCTTGGGCGTGGTGCCCGGCCTCGAGGTCGAGTGGCTGGAGGGCCTCTATGTCGGCATGCAGGAGTGCTGCCAGCAGTTCGACATGGCCGTCGTCGGGGGCGACGTCACCCGCAGCAGCCAGATCATCATCTCGGTCGCCCTGCTGGGGAACCCGGCCGGCAGGCTGTTCATCGAGCGCGGCAACGCCCGGGTGGGCGATGCGGTCTGTGTCACCGGCACGCTTGGTGAGAGCGCCGCCGGGCTCCGGCTGATGCGGGACGGAAAGCGGGACCGGCTCGACCTGCTGAAGGCCCATCTTCGTCCAACGCCCCGGGTCAACGAGGTGCAGGCGCTCCGACGCCACCTTCCCTCGGCGATGATCGACGTCTCCGACGGATTCTGCGCCGACCTGGGCCACATCTGCCAGGCTTCAGGGGTCGGTGTGTTGATCCAGGAGTCCGATCTGCCGGTGGTGGACCTCAAGGGAGCCGAGCTGGACGAGAGCACCCTTCAGCTGGCTCTCGCCGGGGGAGAGGACTACGAGTTGTGCTTCACCATCCCCCAGGACCGCTGCGAGGCGGCCATGGCGGCGATCACCGAGGCGACCGGGACGAAGGTGACGAAGGTGGGTGAGATCGTGGAGGAGTCCCGGGGGCGGGTACTGCTGGTCGAGTCGGCCGAGACTCCGCTGGAAGCGCCGGGCTGGGATCACCTTCGGGTTTGAGAGTCCCCTCCGCACTGACCATTGCCGGGAGCGACTCCGGCGGGGGAGCCGGCATCCAGGCCGACCTCAAGACGTTTCTCGCCCTGGGCGTCCACGGCACGAGCGCCATCTGCGCCCTGACCGCCCAGAACACCCAGGGCGTCTCTGCCGTCCACGACGTGCCGGCGGTTTTCGTGCGGGAGCAGGTCCTCCAGGTGGCCACCGACTTTGAGGTGGCAGCGGCCAAGACCGGGATGCTGTCGAACCCCAGGATCGTCGAGACGGTGGCCGACTCGATCAAAGAGTTCGCCATCCCGAACCTGGTGGTTGACCCGGTTTTCATGTCGAAGAACCAGGACGTGCTGCTGACCGAGGACAGCATCGACGCCCTGGTGTCCCGGCTGTTCCCCCTGGCGACCGTGATCACTCCCAACCTCCAGGAGGCGGCGCTGCTGACCGGGATGGAGGTTGCCGACATCGACGGAATGAAGGAGGCGGCCAGGGCGCTGCACGCGATGGGGCCGGAGTGGGTGCTGGTAAAGGGCGGCCATCTGGGCCTGGACGCCACGGACGTCCTGTACAACGGCGAGATATTTGCGGAGGTCACCGAGGAGCGCATCGTCTCCTTCAACACCCACGGGACGGGGTGCACGCTGTCGGCCGCGATAGCGGCTTACCTGGCACTCGGATCGAGCGTTCCGGAAGCAGTGTGGGGGGCGAAGGAGTACGTCACCGGAGCAATCCGATACGGGCTCGATGTCGGCCAGGGGTACGGCCCGACGAACCATGGATGGGACACGACCATGAAGCCTGGCGGGTTTTGAGCACCCATAAAACTCAACCCTTGAGAGGATGGGAACTTGTCGGAAGAAAGGAACAAGCTATGCCTCCAGAGGTTGGCTGAGCGGACGTAGGCGCGGACACCTGCAGATGGCGTGCAAAAGCTTCTTCGAAGGAAGAGCTCATGCGCCAGGTGGCGGTACACCTTCGTGATGTCCACAAGGTCATGACCCCGACTCAGACGGTCATGAGCTACATCATGAAGAACGCCAAGTAGCAGGTAGTTCTGCGGATCCTCGGTCGAGGCTCCCGGGAGGAGGCGGGGAGGGACCCCCCAAGTCCTCGAAGCTTCGGCAACAACCTTGACGGCGCCTCCGGGGAAGAGTGCAATGTACCTTCGTGCACTCTCTAGACCTAGGAGGAAATCTGTGGCGGACAGGCTTTCACCCATTGCAGGGCTTTCGACAACCCCAAGGCGTCGCTCCCGTGTCCTCTGGGCCGGATTGGCGGCCCTCGCACTCGTAGCAGCCGGCTGCGGCGGCGGTACCGGAGGCGAAGTCGAGATCACCTATCGACAGTTGGCGTTCTTCTCGTCTTACGATGCCAATACCGAAGCGCCAAGCACCCCGGGCCCCAACGGGGGGTACGTTCTGTACCGGATCACCGAGGTGGACAACGACTCGGGCGGGACCTTCACCCTGGATCCAAACCGCTTTATCGCCAAGCACGACCAGGAGTCCAAGGAGCACGCCTCCCATGAGGCGCAGCTGCTGGGCAACCAACTCGCAGAGGTCACCGAAATTGAGGACGGCGAAACCGCCGAAGACCTGGGCTGCATCGTGATGGTGGTACGGGTCGACGACGGCGAGAAGACCTTCGGCAACTTCGGCGGAACCACCACGAGCGCGGACCTCGATTACGAAGAGACCCCTAACGTTGAGGCCGAGACGGAGCGGGAAGAGGGCAACACCGGCTTCAAGATCCTCGACCCGGCAAACGCCGAGACGATTCAGCAGGAGTGCACAGAGGGCGAGTCCTAACGACATCTGCGTCTGCGGCTTCGCGGCCCGCCTGGACGAGCTGATGGACGAGCTCGCCGAGCGGCTGCGTTGAAGGGCTGGGTGGGCCGGCCGGTTGCCGGGTCATAATCGGGGCGTGATCAACAGACGGTGGTTGGCCGGGCTGCTTCTCGTAGCCGGGGCATGCGGCCAGCCCGGGGCGAACCAGGCGGAGGTGCAGCGGCAGGCCTCGGTGGAGACCTGCGACGCGGTCCGGGCCTTCACCCGGGACTCGCAAGAGCTGGAGGGCGCCGAGCGGCTCGCTCGGATCAAGGGGCTCTTCGAGGTCGCCCTCAGCGCCCGGCTGGACCTGGCCGAGGCGGCCGAGGCGTACTACGTTGCCCAGACCAACGGAGACCCGCAGAAGGGAGCTGTGTTCCTGGAGCAGCTACAGAAGGACTGCGGAATCAGCTGAGACGCTTGTTGAGCGCCGTCTTATCTGCGGCTGAAGGCCCTTTTCACGAGCAGCACGCCGACGACTGCGACGAAGGCTACGGCGACCACCTTGACCGCCATGGATTTGACCTCTTCGACCTTTTCCTTGACGTTCTCGGCTTCGTCCTTGACCAGCTCGGCGCTCTCCTTGACCTGATCGGCAAGCGCGTCGACCTTCTCGGCGAGCGCAAGGCGGGCCTGCTTGATCTCGAGCTCTATCTCCTCGGGCGTTTTGCCCATTTCACGCTCTCCTTCAAAGTCCTGAGGGTGATTTTTACCGATTTGACCGACTTCTCGGGCACGAAGGTGCCTTCAAGCTTGCTCTTGGCGAACAGGAACACTCCGGCGGCGCCAGCGGTGATCAGCAGCGTCACCACCAGGGCAGCCAGCGACCGGGGCATGAAGATGTCGAAGGTCTCGAAGATCGTGAGCAGCAGGAACGGCACGATGAACAACGCGAGCACGACGCCCAGGGCCCCCATTCCGAGGGCAAGCAGTTTCGGGCGCGCCAGTTCGACGATTTCCTGCTTGGCAAGCTCGATCTCAAGGCGGATGAGCTTCGAAAGGTCCTGGGTGATGCCGGCCAGTAGGTCGCCGGCGGTTTGGACGTTTTCGGTGATCTCCGAAATGGATTCGTGCAGCGACTCGGTGAAATCCTCGGAAGACGGATCTGCCGGGTCTTGAACCCTCATGGAAGTTCGGGCGTTACGCCCGTGTGACCTTGTTAGCCGAGATGCAGGAGGTGCAGACTTTGAGCTTGGTGGGCGTGCCGCCGATGACCGTACGAACGGTCTGGATGTTCGGGGACCACCTGCGGTTGGTTCGCTTGTGTGAGTGGCTGATGGACTTTCCAAACACGGGCGACTTGCCGCATACGTCACAAACCTTGGACAAGGGTAACTCCCTCAAATTTGTCGGTAGGTATCAACATTAGTGTAAACGGAGGAACTTGTCCCCCCTCCACGGCATGATAGGGCCATGAAGCCGTCCCTGCTGCTGTACGCCCCGCCGCACCTTCATATCCCGGTCACAACACTCCGGGGCCTGGGCGATACCCACGCTGCGGCACTGGCGGAATCCAAGTTTGCCATCAAGTCGATTCAAGACCTGCTGCAGCACTACCCCCGCCGGCACCTGGACTTCACCGACTCCAAGCCGATCAAGGAGGCCCGGGAGGGCGACGAGCTGACGATCATCGGCGAGATCCGCAAGGCGAACACCCCTCCCCAGATGCGGGGGCGCAAGATTCCCCACAAGTACGCCCTCTACGACGGGACCTCCCACATCTGGCTGACCTTCTTCAACCAGCCATGGCGGGCAAAGGACCTCAGGGTCGGTACGAGAATCGCGGCCAAGGGGAAGGTGTCGGTTTACCGTGGGTCCCGCCAGATGAACAGCCCCATGGTCGACATCCTGAGGGAGGCCGGGGACGCCATGACGATAGTCCCGGTCTACCCGGCCTTCGGAGATATCAGCAGCCAGAAGCTGCGGGGCTGGATCAAGTCCGCCCTGGCGCAGTATCCGCTCGAGGACCCCCTGCCGCAGGCGCTGCTGGACCGAAACGGCCTCATCCAGCGCACCAGGGCCCTGTCCGACTACCACTTCCCGAAGGAGATGAGCCACAAATGGGTGGCCCGGAAGCGGCTCGTGTTCGACGAGCTTTTTGTCCTTCAAATTGGGCTGGCCTTCCGCAAGCACCGCATCGAGGCCGAGACGCTGGGGATCGCCCACAACACCGGTCCCGGGCTGGCCGATCAGTTCCTGGAGGCCCTTCCTTTCAAGCCCACCCGGGCGCAGGCCAGGTCGATAGAGGAGATCCGCTCGGACATGGGCCGCACCACCCCCATGCACCGGCTGCTGCAGGGGGAGGTCGGGTCGGGCAAGACCGTAGTGGCGCTCCACGCCGCGCTTCTTGCGGTGCAGGGCGGGTACCAGGCGGCGGTCATGGCGCCCACCGAGGTCCTCGCCAACCAGCATTTCCTGACGTTGAGCGCCCTGCTCGAGCCCCTTGGGATGGCTTCCGGCAAAACTCCGCCCAAGGTCGAGCAGATGGATCTTTTCGACGAGCCGGCCGACGAAGGGCCTGCGGTGGCCGACTTCGACAACTCCGGCCAGATCGTGCTGCTCACCGGCAGCGTCGGCGCGGCCAAACGCCGGGAGGCCCTCAAGCGCATTGCCGACGGCTCCGCCGGCATCGTCGTCGGCACCCATGCGCTGATCCAGGAGGGCGTGGACTTCGCCAACCTGGGCATGGTGGTGGTCGACGAGCAGCATCGCTTCGGCGTCAGGCAGCGCGTAGCGCTCAGGGACAAGACCTCGGGGGACTCGGCGCCGGACGTCCTGATCATGACCGCCACGCCCATCCCCCGAACCCTTGCCTTCACCCTTTACGGGGACCTGGAGGTCAGCATCCTGGACGAGCTCCCGAAGGGCCGGAAGCCTGTGAAGACGCAGATCGTGAGCGAGTCGGAGCGCCAGAAGGCGTACGACCTGGTGCGGGCCGAGGTCCAGGCCGGCCGCCAGGCGTACGTGATCACCCCGCTGGTCGACGAGTCGGACAAGCTCGACGTGAAGTCTGCAGAGGCTGAGGCGAAGCGGCTGGCCACCGACGTGTTCCCCGACCTTCGGGTCGGCATGATGCACGGCCGGATGAAGGCGGTGGCCAAAGAGAAAGTGATGTCCGAGTTCCGGCGGGGTGAGGTCGATGTCCTGATCTCTACGACCGTGGTGGAGGTCGGCGTGGACGTGCCGAACGCCACGGTGATGTTGATCGAGGATGCCGACCGGTTCGGGCTCTCGCAGCTGCACCAGCTGCGGGGGCGTATCGGGCGGGGCAAGCACGCGTCGACCTGCCTGTTGCTCTCCAGCGTCGTGGACAACGAGGAGGCCGACCCGGTGACCGTCGAGCGGCTGAAGGTCGTGGCCTCCAGCAACGACGGCTTCGTGCTGGCGGAAAAAGACCTCGAGCTCCGGGGAACCGGCTCGGTCCTCGGCGGCCGCCAGTCCGGTTACTCGGACCTGAAGCTCACCCACCTCATGAAGGACCTTGCGGTGCTGCAGGCCGCCCGGAAGGAGGCGTTCAGCCTGATCGACGAGGACCCTCAGCTGTTGCGCCACCCGAAGCTGAAGCTGGAGATGTCGGGCCGCTACGCCGACCGCCTCGACTGGCTGATGCGGTCCTAGTGGTGCACTTTTGAGAGTTATTGCCGGCAGCGCCCGGGGGCGCAAGCTGAAGTCGGTTGACGACCTCGGCGTGCGTCCGACCACCGACCGGTTGAAGGAGTCGCTGTTCGCCACGCTCGGCCCCGGCATCCGGGGTAAGCGGGTGCTGGATCTGTACGCCGGCTCGGGCGGGCTGGGCATCGAGGCCCTTTCCCGGGGGGCTGAACACGCCACCTTCGTCGAGGCGGACCAGGCGGCTGCGGCGATGATCGACGCCAACCTGGCCACCACCGGCCTGGCCGAGCAGGCGCAGGTGATCCGCCAGCGGGCCGAGCGGTTCGCCGAAGGGAACCGGTTCGGGAGCCAGACGGTGTTCGACGTGGTCCTCGCCGACCCGCCGTACGAAACCGGCATCCCCGCCGAGGTCCTGCAGGCGCTGGCCGCCGGCGGCCGCCTGGCGGAGGATGCGATGGTGGTACTGGAGGTGTCCTCCCGCCTGCAGAACCTCGACCCTCCCGTGGGATACCGTTTGCTGGACGCCCGCAAGTACGGAGACTCCAAGCTGCTGTACCTGAAGCAAGAAAAAGGAGAGTAGATATTGGCCGTAGCCATCTGTCCCGGTTCGTTCGACCCGCCGACCAACGGGCACGTAGACGTCATCCAGCGCGCCGCCCGGCACTTTGAGCGGGTGGTCGTCTCGGTCTCAGTGAACCCGGCCAAGACGCCGATGCTGACGGCCGAGGAGCGGGTAGCCCTGCTCCGGGAGGTCCTGGCCCACATGGACAACGTGCAGGTCGAGGCCTACGAGGGGCTGCTGGTCGACCTGGCCCGGGAACGCAATGCGGGCGTCATCGTGAAGGGCTTAAGGGCACTGTCGGATGTCGAGCGGGAGATCCAGATGGCCCAGATGAACGCCGGGCTCTACGAGGGGGTGGACACCTTTTTCGTCACCACCGACCCACGCTGGAGCTTCGTCTCTTCGAGCGGGGTCAAGGAGGTGGCGGCGTACGGCGGGGACGTCAGCGGGCTCGTCCCCGAAGCGGTAAACCGCCTGCTCAAGTCACGGTATCAGGGCAGAGGCCACTAGCCCCAAGCGACCTCCGCCCCAACCGTTCTCGTCGTCTCAGGCCCGCACCTGGTCAAAAGAAGCCCTTGGAAGGGTAATTCGTGCCAGGTCCGGGCCCAAGGCCGAGATCTTCAAAACGTTGGATGGGATATTCCCTGGTTGTGGTGAGCTAAACACTTCGGGGAGAATTCCAGGCGGGGAAAACATGCGTTCCGTGAGCGAAGGGTCTAGTCTGTAGCCATGGGTCTTTTAGAAGATATCGACTCGGTCATTGCCGAAGTGCGCGAGGCAAAACCGGTACCTCTTTCAGCCTCAGCGATGATCAACAAGAAGGCCCTTCTAGGGAAACTGGAGCGGATCCGGCGCAACGCACCGGACGAGCTGCACCAGGCCCGGTACGTGATGCAGGACCGGGACGGCCTCATGACCGGAGCTCAGGCTGAGATTGAGCAGCTGCGCGCCCAGGTCTACGCCGAGCGAGACAAGCTGGTCTCCCGGACCGAGATCGTGGCTGCCGCCAGCAGGGAAGCCGACAAGATCATCGAGGAGTCCCGCAAGCGGGCCCGTCAGATCAGGGTCGAGGCCGAGGACTACGTGGACGCCAAGCTGGCCGGCTTCGAGGTCGTCCTGCAGAAGACGCTGGGCGCAGTAACCCGCGGCCGGGAGTCCCTCAGGGGACGGCTGGATGTGGCGGGGCAGCAGGTGCCGACGGACTCTCCGGGCGAGCTGACCGACCCCCGGATCGACCTACGGAGCACCGGCTCAATCAATCGCGTTTAATCTAGAAGTGTCCCGGAAAGCATCCGGAGCCCAAACCGGCGCGTCTTTGATAACCTAGGACGCGCCCTCCCCAAGGCGGCCAACACTCATGCACTGGTTGCAAATCGATGTTTCAGACCTGGCCGGCAGGTACGACGCCACCAGGGAGGTTGAATCTTCGGGGCCCGTCGAGGGTTTTCGCAGCGGTCTCGGCTGGATTGAGGACGGCGACTTAGTTCACGTCAAGCTGCAGCTGCGAAGCGTCACCGACGGGATCGAAGCAACCGGGGAGGTCTGGGGAAGGCTGCATCTGAGCTGTTCCAGGTGCCTGGTTGAGTACGAGCAGGATTTTCGGTTGGACGTGGACGAGAAGTTCTACTTCGAACCCACCCAGGCCGAGTTGAAGGAAGGCTACGAGGTACGGGACCAGGTCATAGACCTGGAGCCGATGTTGAGGGACGTGATTGTCCTCAGCATCCCCATGCGGCCCGTCCATGCTGAGGATTGCAAAGGACTGTGCCCGGTGTGCGGTGCCGATTTGAACGTGTCGGACTGTAAACACGCCGAGCAGGAGGTGGATGCTCGCTGGGCGCCGCTGCAAAGCCTGATGGCGTCGCAATCGGGTGGAGATGACGAAGAAGTGGAGAAATAGATGCCCGTACCAAAGAGAAAGAAGTCCCGCTCTACCACCCGCCACCGCAAGTCACAGTGGAAGCTGTACGTGCCGGGCAAGTCGACCTGTCCGCAGTGCCACGCGCCGAAGGCATCCCACCGGGTGTGCGGCAAGTGTGGTCACTACGACGGGCGTGAGGTAGTCGAGGTCGACTAGAGGTTCTTGAGCTCGTCTGCGATGGATCCCGCCGAACAAACCGGGCCCGTCGCGTCTGCACTTCTGTCGCGCCTCGGTCTTGCGACCGCCGAGACCCCCCTTCTCGCCATGGCGCTGGCTCACCGCTCCTTCGCGTTCGAGCGTAAGGGCGCGCCGAACAACGAGCGGCTCGAGTTCCTGGGCGACGCCGTCCTCGGGCTGGTCATCACCGACCTGATCTTCCGCTCGTTCCCCGAACTGGCCGAGGGCGATCTGGCCAAGCTGCGGTCCAGCACGGTCAACATGGCCGTGCTCGCCGATGTCGCTCGCTCCGTCGGGCTGGGGGAGGAGCTGCTGCTCGGAAAGGGCGAGGAGCTCTCCGGGGGCCGCGACAAGGACTCGATACTGGCCGACGCATTCGAGGCGGTTCTCGGCGCCCTCTATCTGGACTGCGGCCTGGAGGAGACGGCGCCGGTCATCGAGCGGCTTTTCTCCGCCCACATCCACGAATTGGTCGACCGGGGCGTGGTTCGTGACTTCAAGACCAGCCTGCAGGAGCGGTCGGTCCAGCAGATGGGGGCGATGCCGGAGTACCGCGTGTCGTCCACCGGGCCGGACCACGACAAACGGTTCGAGGCCGAGGTCTTCCTGAAGGGCACGTTCATGGGGACCGGAACCGGAAGGTCGAAAAAGCAGGCGGAGCAGGCATCCGCCAAAGAGGCGCTGGACGCGCTTTCGGAGCAGGCCGCTCCCGGCGATGCCGGAACTCCCTGAAGTTGAGGTCATCCGCCGGGACCTGGTTCAAGAGGTAGTCGGCCGCACTATCGCCCGGGCGGAGGTCCGGGACATCCCCAACTCGCCGCGGGTTATCCGAAGGCACCCGGCCCCACCCGAGTTCGCAGGGCCGCTGGAGGGCCGCACCATCGCCCGACTGGAGCGCCGGGGCAAGTACCTGCTGTTCCACCTGGACGACCACCTGGTGCTGGTCGTTCACCTCGGCATGTCGGGGCAGCTGATCCTGAGCGACGCCGGCCGGCCGTTCGGCGCCCACACCCACGTGGTGCTTCATTTCTCCGGTGGGGGCGAGCTGCGCTACGTCGACCCCCGGACGTTCGGCGAGATGTTCGTCACCGAGGAGAGCGACCTCGGGGAGATCCCGGAGCTTGCCCGCCTGGGGAGGGACCCGGTTACCGGCGACCTTCCGATCGACTACCTCTCGTCGACCTTCGCCCGGCGCAAGACCCGGATCAAGCCGCTGCTGATGGACCAGACCTTTATCTGCGGTCTGGGGAACATCTACTCCGACGAGGTGCTGTTCCTGGCGGGCATCCGGCACGACCGGCCGACCTCCGCGGTGACCGAGCCCGAGGTGAGGCTGCTTCACGAAGCGATCCCAATGGTGCTCCGTGAGTCGATCGAGAGCCGGGGCTCCTCCATCGCCGACGAGCAGTACCGGGACCCCTACGGCGAGGTCGGCAGCTACCAGAACCGCCTTCGCGTCTACGGCCGCGAGGCCCAGCCCTGTGTCAAGTGCGGGACCCCCATCGAGAGGGCCCGCTGGAGCAATCGCTCCACGTTTTTCTGCCCGAAATGCCAGGTGTGACGGCAGTTTAGGCAGGCTCTTCCAAGGGTACCTCTTCAAAAGCTCTTCAAGTCACGGAGAGCCAACCCAAAGTCAACCTCGTGCCCGGCTTTGCCGCGCCCGGCTTTGATCCAAGGAGGGTCTATGAGGACGAGTCGATATTCAGATTCCGGGGGGCGGCCTCTGCGCTCTTCCGCCGGACTTCGCCGTGACGGCGACCCCGCCGAGATGGCGGAGCGGTACGTTCACACTCCGGAAACCAAGGAGTTCTTCAGGACGAGCGAGTTCCTGCTCTGGCTGCTCGCAGTAGTCGGCGTCTTTATCGCTTCCGCCGCCAACGAGGAGTTCGACTCCCCGTCGGCCTGGACGGTTATTACTGCGGTGACCACCGGTTACATCGTCAGCCGGGGAATCGCAAAGGCGGGAACACCTCGGGGTTGGACCGACCAGTACTGGTCGCCCGATGCCCGAGCCGGTTACCCGGAAGCGGCGGCGTCGCGCCTGGACCCCGGTGACTCGACCCTGGACCTGGGCGACGTCCGCCGCAACCCCGCCCGTGCTGCCGACGAGGCGGCCGACCGGTTCATGGAGGAGGTACGCACGCCGGAAACCAAGGAGTTCTTCAGGACCTCCGAATTTCTGATGTGGCTCCTGGGTGTGGTCGGCGTTCTGATCGCCTCCGCCTACGAGGACGGCTTCGGCACGGGCCCGGCCTGGGTCCTGATCGCCGTGCTGTCCAGCGGTTACATCCTCAGCCGGGGGCTGGCGAAGGCCGGGACGGCTCGGGGGTGGGACATCGGCGCGAGCCGGCGCTACGGACGCCTCGCAGAGGCAAGCACGCCGGAAACGAAGGAGTCTTTTCGTACCAGCGAGCTCGGAGTTCTCGTGCTGACCATCCTCGGCATCCTCCTGGCTGCCGGCGCAGACTCCGGCTTCGACGCGGGAAGCGCATGGCGTCTGATTGCCGTCGTTGCTACCACCTACATGATCTCCCGCGGCATCGCCAAGATCGGGACGCCGCAGGACACGGGAGAACGACGGTCCGCCATCGTCTAGAGCGGCGCGGTTCAAGGGGCCCCGGGAGGGGCCCCTTGGTTTCGGCTCGTCGATACTGGGTCCGTGAAGACGGTCGACGGGTTCGTTGAGGAGAAGGTGCTTCCCGAGTTCCGTGGGGTCGTGGCGTTGCTCCGCGCCCTGATGGCCGAGTGCGCCCCGAACGCCCGGGAGATGATGAGCCACGGGCTGCCCATGTGGATCGACAGGTCGACGCTCGCTTGGTTGAGCCCAACCAAGAAGGACATAACCTTCTCCTTCGCCTTCGGGGTGGACCTCGAGGACAGGTTTGGGCTCCTGAAGGGTGACGGCAAGAACTCCAGGTTTGTGAAGGTCCGCAGCGTGGAGGGCGCCCCGGTGGAGGCGCTGCGCTTCTACATCGGCGAGGCCGTAAAACGAGATGCGCTCTGGTAGGTAGGGTTACGCATCTAACTGAAGAGTCTGGGGGTGAGGTAGTGGCCGAAAGCAGGTCCGTGTTGCTGGACGCCGGGGACATCCAGGTCTCCGCCGAGGTCGACGGGTCGGACAGCTCGAAGAAGGTTCACTTCCTGCTCACCCACGGGGCAGGCGGCGACCGGAACACCGCCGGGCTGAAGGCCCTGGCGCTCGGCCTGGCCGAACACGGCTACCTGGTGGTCCGTCCGGACCTGCCCTACCGGGCAGCCGGACGGTCGACGCCGCCCCTGGCGGAGAAGAGCGTTCCGGGCTTCAACAACATCGTCGCCAGCGCCCGGGAGCAGTTCGGTCCCGACGCCCTGTGGGTGGTCGGCGGCCGCTCGTACGGCGGTAGGGTGGCCTCGATGGCGGTGGCCGGCGGACTGGACGCGGCAGGTCTGCTCCTGTACTCCTATCCGTTGCACCGTCCGGGCAACTCTTCGGAGCCCCGGGTGGCCCACTGGCCGCAAATCCTGATCCCGTCGCTTTTCCTTGAGGGCACCCACGACCCGTTCTGCGACCTGGAGGTGTTCAACCGGCACCTGCTCGAGCTGGGGCTGAAGGCCCGGGTTCACGTGATCGAGGGCGGGGACCACAGCCTGCGGGTTGCCAAGGTCAACTCGCCGGACGGAAAGGCCCGCTCGGAGGCCTCGGTGGTCGCCAGCCTGGGTCCGGTTGTCGAGGACTGGGTCGAAACCCTGGTTCTAGCTCAGGCCCCGTAGGTCCCAAGCCGCATCGTCGCCGCCAGCATGAACGCCATCAGGTCCTTGGCGTACTGGTGCCCGAAGCCCCCCATCCGGGCGGCCTCCTCGTCGAACCGGTCGACCAGGTCGACGCCGACGTTCTCGCCCCGCATAAGGAAGGGGACCGGGTGCCAGGAGTGCCGGCCGAAGGCCGCCGGCGTGGCGTGGTCCCCGGTGACGCAGACGACCCCCGGGTTGAGCGCCAGAACCTGCGGAATGGTGCGGTCGACCTGCTCGATGGCCGCGATCTTGCGGGCGTAGTCCCCGTCCTCGCCGGCCGAGTCGGTGGGCTTTTGGTGCAGGAAGAAGTAGTCGTACTCGTCCCAGTGGACCTTCATGTCCTCGACCGTCTCCTCCCAGCCGGCGGTCTCGGCGGCGACGTCCATGCCGACCAGCTTCGCCAGGCCCCGGTACATCGGGTAGCTGGCGGCGCCCCGGGCCTTGAGCAGGTAGCGGAGGGCAAAAGGTTCGATGGGCCGCAGGGTGTCGAAGCCCCGGAGCAGCAGGAAGTTGGCCTGCTCGTCGGCGAGGATCAGGCGGACCTGGTCCAGGAAGCGCTCCAGGATGATGGCGGTTCCCGCCGCTTCGTTGCTGCGTGCGATCGGCGGGTTGGGCGTGATCCCGATGACGCCCGGGTCGGTGTCCTTGATGTCCGCGGACAGCCCCATGCCCCTCAGCACCAGGAGACCCCGGTGGTCCCGCTCGGTCTCGAGGAAGAACTCGATCTCGCCTTCCATCTTCACGTTTTCACGGATGATCTTGCAGAGGCGGGCGTTCTCCTCGGTGGGGATACGCCCGGCGCGGCGGTCGATAACCCGGCCGTCGGAGTCCAGGGTGCAGAAGTTGACCCGGGCGGCGACGTCGCCGGCTCTCAGGTCGAACGCCACTCCTGCCGCGGAGAGGGCCCCCCTTCCGAGCAGGTACTGGATCGGGTCGTAGCCGAAAAGCGCCATGTGGCCGGCGCCGCTTCCGGGGGTGACGCCGGGGGCGACCACGGTGTGGAGGCCGGACATGCCCTCGGCCGCCATGCGGTCGAGGTTGGGGGTCTTTGCCTCCGACAGCTCAGTGCCTCGCTCGGACGTGCGGACTCCGCCGAGGCCGTCCAGCACCAGCAGGACGATCTTGGAATCCGACTTCCGAACCAGCGAGGGGATGAGTTCTTGCACGCGCTAACTATAGAGTTCTGACGTTAACTGTCTATTAACAGGCCGCTAACGCCTGGAAATTCCATATCCCAAATTGCGCCCCCGTGAGGCACAAATGTCGAGGGCGGCCGGGCGGCGCCTGATACCATCCAGACCCAGGTATGTTCCTAAAGTCACTGGTCCTTCGCGGATTCAAATCCTTCGCCGACAAGACCATTCTCGGATTCGAACCGGGAATCTCGGTGGTCGTCGGACCCAACGGCAGCGGCAAGTCGAACGTCATCGACGCCATCAGCTGGGTTCTAGGAGAGCAGGGCCCAGCAACCCTACGGGGCGGCAAGATGGAGGACGTCATCTTCGCCGGGTCGCCCACCAAACCGCCGCTCGGCATGGCCGAGGTCGAGCTGACCATCGACAACTCTGCACACCTTCTTCCCGTCGAGTTCAGCGAGGTCACCATCTCCCGAACCCTGTTCCGCTCGGGCGACAGCGAGTACCGGATGAACGGGTCGATCTGTCGCCTGCTGGACATCTCCGAGATGCTCTCAGACGCCGGAGTCGGCAAGGAGCAGCACACGATCGTCGGCCAGGGCCGGCTGGACGAGGTTCTGAGTGCCGACCCGGTGCAGATGCGCAACATCATCGAGGACGCCGCCGGTGTGGGTAAACACCGCCGCCGCAAAGAGAGGGCGATACGCAAGATCGCGGCGACCGAGACCAACCTAGAGCACCTGGGAGACCTGCTGGGTGAGATACGCCGTCAGCTGAAGCCCCTGCGCCAGCAGGCGGAGATCGCCGAGCGGCACGAGCGCATCCGCGAGGAGCGGGACCGGATCAGGCTGGTGGTCATCGCCCGGCAGCTTGCAGCGCTGACCGATGAGCTGGGCTCCCCGGAGGCGGGCCGGCGCGAGGAGGAGCTGCGGGTCAAGGAGCAGGATCTGGCCGCGCTGCAGGCCGAGCTGGCGGATCTGGAGGCCGAGCGGCTGGCCCACCTGGGCGCCACGGCCGCCCGCCGGGAGATCGGGTGGCGGATGACCCAGGCCGGCGACCGCCTGGCGTCGCTCAAGCGCCTGGCGGAGGAGAGGGCTCGCACCCTGAAGGCCGAGCTCACCGCCGGCAACGAGGACATCGAGCAGGCCCGGATGGTCGAGCTGCGCCGGCAGCAGACCGAGCTGGAGGCGTCGCTGGCCGAAGCCCAGCGGGAGGAGGCCGCCGAGCTTGCGGCGTTGAACGAGATCCAGCCGGCAAGCGAGCGGGCCCGCGAGGAGCTGCGATCCGCAGAGGCAGCCCTCAATGCTGCGCTCCGGGCTCAGGCCCAGGCGAACGCGGATGCCGCCGGGCTCCGGCGGGAGATCGCCGCCGCCCAGGCATCGGCACAGGCGGCCGAGGTGGACAGGAAGCGCCTGGCTGAGCGAGCCGAGGCCGCCGAGATCAAGCGCAGGCAGACCGAGTCACGGATAGCGGCTGCCGAGCTGGAGCTGGACCTGGTCGTGTCCGCACTGCGGCCTTCGGAGGAAGCTCTGCAGAAGGCGGAGGAGCGCCTCGAGGAGCTGGGGGGCTTGAAGGACCGGCTCCTGGAGGAGATCCGCAACCTCGAGAAGCAGGTCGCCGTTCTCCGGGCCCGGGCGGGCGCCCGGGCTGCCGCCGAGGCCAAGAAGACCGGCGCCGGGGCGACCCTCAGGTCGTTTCCGGGAACCTCGCTCCTCTCCGAGTTGGTGGAACTCAGCCCGGGGCACCGGCGGGCGCTGGAGGTGCTGGTCGGGCCTATCGACGGTGTGGTCGTCGCTTCCGACCGCGATGCCGCAGCCCGGGCGCTGGGCGCAAGCGACGAGGACGAGGCCCTGACCGTGATGGTGGCGGAGGGATCCGGGATCGGCGTCGAAGGGGTTCCACCTCTAATCGACCGGGTGCAGGTGCTCGACCCACTCGCCCGAGCGGTGCTGGCCGACGTGTACCTGGCATCGACCCTCGAGGAGGCGGTCACCCTGGCCGGCAGGCACCGGCACGCCATCTTCCTCAGCGAGGACGGCGCCGTGGCGCATGGGGGCCTGGTCTCCAAGGGGTCGGCAGAGCTGGCGTCCGCAGTATTGGAGTCGGAAGGAAAGATCGCTGCCGGCCGGGAGGCGATGGCCGACCTGGAGGGCCAGATCGCCGCTGCCCGGGCCCGGTTGAAGGACGCCGCAGCCGCTCATCGGGAGGCCGAAGCTTCCAGGGTCCGGTCCGCCGAGTACCTGAGGGCCCGCCAGACCGAGGGTCTCCGGGTGGAGGCAGAGATCGCAGAGATCACCGAAGCCGCCCGGCGGTCCGGTGAATCCGCTATCTCCAGGTCGGATCAGTCCGGCTCCCTCGACGCCCGGATGGAGGAGGCGGATGCTGCAGTGCTGGTGGCCGAGACGGCTCTGCAGGCCGCCCGGGATGAGCGGGACCGGTGCGCGGCAGCCTACGACGATGCAGCCCAGAGCTCGGAGGCCGCCCGGATGAGGTCGGGCATCGCAGCGGAGCGAACCCGGCAGTACATGAACCGTTTGAAGCAGGTGGTGAACGGCCTGTCCGACGCCGCCGGGCGGCTGAGCGGCCTCGGCGCCCGCCAGGAGGCCCTTTTGAGAGCCCAGAAGCAGGTGAGTGCGGTGGCCGCCGCATGCGACCTGCTGGCCCGCCCGGTGTCGGAGTGGGCGGGCGAAGCCAGGTCCCTGCACGAACAGGCCCTGGCCGCCGGGGTGGAGATCGATCGCCGGGTCGCCGAGCTCAAGGCGAAGGTCATCGCGGTGACGGTCGAGCTGGACCAGATGCGCGCCCTGTCCAAACAGGAGGACCTCGGCCGCAGCGAGATGCGCATACGCCAGCGCATCCTCGAGGCCACCCTGTCGGACGAGATGCACCACGACCCGTCGGCAACCGTCGAAAGATGGGGCCGCGAGCTGGAATTCGCGGAGGGCGAGGTTCCCGACGACCCGATGGAGCGTACTGCTGCGCTTTCCGACGATGCGTTGAAGAAACGCCAGGTCAGGCTGGAGCGGGAGCTCGACCAGATGGGCAAGGTCAACCCGCTGGCGGCGCAGGAGGCGGAGTCCCTCGCCGAGCGGGAGGAGTTCCTGGCAGGCCAGATCAACGACGTGAAACAGAGCCGCAGGGACCTCCGGGAGATCATCGAGTCGGTCGACGCCAAGATCAGGGAGCTGTTCTCCGCCGCGTTCGCGGACATCGCCCGGGAGTACACCCACCTGTTCTCGGTGCTGTTCCCGGACGGCGTGGGCAAGCTCAGCCTCACCGACCCGACCGAGATCCTGGAGTCCGGCGTGCAGGTGGAGGCAAGCCCCAAGGGCAAGAGCCTGAAGCGCCTGTCGTTGCTTTCCGGCGGCGAGCGGTCGATGGCCGCCCTGGCGCTGCTGTTTGCAATCTTCAAGGCGCGGCCGTCGCCGTTCTACATACTGGATGAGGTCGAGGCCGCCCTGGACGACGCCAACCTGCAAAGATTCCTGGGCCTGCTCGATGAGTTCCGGGGTTCGTCGCAGCTGCTGGTGGTGACCCATCAGAAGCGGACGATGGAGATCGCCGACGTGCTTTACGGCGTCGCAATGCGCCCCGACGGCGTAACCAAGGTAATTTCAGAGCGGTTGAAGGATTTCTTCCCGGCGTCACTTTCGGCGCCCGATTCGGTGGTTGGGAGTTTGGAATGAATGAGATTGTCCTTGCAGGGATTGTTGTTGCCCTGCTGATCGTTCTGCTGGTGGCCCGAAGCGCCACCCTGCGGCGACCCACCGAGGCGGACTTCGAAGACCTCGAAGAGCTGGATGAAGCCGATCTCCTGGAGGACGAGTACCTCGATGAGGAGGACCTCGACACCGAGATTGCGGAGCTCGAAGCCGAGCTCGAGCTGGAAGAGGCAGTCGAAGAGGCGCTTGCAGAAGTTGAGGTCGAAGAGGCGCCGGTTGTCGCCCCTCCCTCCCGCTGGGCGAGAGGGCTGGCGAAGACCCGGGGGGCCTTGGGCAACACCCTCAAGGCGCTCAAGCTGCGGGACAAGATGGACTCCGACGCCTGGGAGGAGGTCGAGGAGGCTTTGATCCGGGCCGACGTGGGCATGGATGCAACCGAGCGGGTCCTGGACTCGCTCCGAGAGGCCAAGACGTCGCCCGAAGAGCTGCACGACGCCCTGCGCCGGGAGCTGGTCGAGATCCTTCAGATGGGGGACACCGAGCTGGCCACCCGTCCGGGCGAGGTTGCGGTGTGGCTGGTCACCGGGGTGAACGGCGTCGGGAAGACCACCTCCATCGCCAAGCTCGGCCGCCGGCTGAAGGACGACGGTTTCTCCGTGGTTCTGGCCGCGGGGGACACCTTCCGCGCCGCCGCCATCGAGCAGCTGGGGACCTGGGCGACCCGCCTGGACGTCCACATGGTCAAGCACGCCCCGGGCGCCGACCCGGGAGCGGTGGTCTTCGATGCCATCGAGCACGCCAAGGCCAAAAAGATCGACGTCGTGATCGTCGACACCGCCGGGCGGCTGCAGACCAAGACGAACCTCATGGAGGAGCTGAAGAAGGTCCGCCGCATCGCCGACCGGGAGGCCGGGGGCATCAGCGAGGTACTGCTGGTACTGGACGCAAC
>DASTUJ010000054.1 GCA_035759705.1 Actinomycetota bacterium
CGGCCATGATCGAGCCAAGGGCGAACATCGGCAGGAAGAACTTGATGTCGGGGCCGCCGGTAGAGAACACGAAGACCGGGACGAACAGCAGGACCGCCTTCAACAGGTTGAGCTTCGGGGCGACCATCGAGAAAATCACGACCAGCGGCAGCAGGAGCGAGAACATCACCTCGAGCTTCAGCGTCCACAGGACGTTGTTGCTGAATCCGGGTGTGGGCCACAACAGCAGCTCGTTGATTAGCTGGTCCATGTTCAGCCGGGATAGCTGGAACACGAGCGCCGGGCTGTCGGTCGGCGAGAACGTGCGGGGGAAGATCGTCATCAGCAGCACCGAGAAGGCCACCGCCCCCCAGACCGGCACGTAGAGCCGGATCAGCCGCTTCGGGTAGTAGATGATCCACTTCCGGGCCGGCGGCTTCTTCATGAAGGGAACCGTGAGCACAAATCCGCTCAACACGAAGAAGATGTAGACCATCTCGCTGCCCGCCCAGCCGAGGTGCAGCGGGGTAAACGACAACCACCAGTGCAGGGTTCCCGGCTCGATGCTGGCCGGCAGGGCGTAGGCGTTCATCAGCCCGGGCTGGATCAGCAGGGTGTGGCAGATGGCTACGACCAGGGCGGCGATCCCACGAAGTCCGTCGAGGGAGCGGTAGCGGCCGGAAGGCTTTTTCTCAAGACGCGCGTGAGCCGCCTCGACAGTAATCATCAGAGCATACTAACCGTCGCCCGGGGAGGCGCAACCCCCCGAATCGATTCCGGCTACATGCGTGACGCTGCTAGGTTGTTGCCGTGAAGAGTACCCTTGGACGGATTTCCCAAACGCACTGGCTGCTGACGGGACTCGTCGTCGTCCTTTTTGCTCTCTCCATTCTCGGATCTTCCCGTACCGGCCTGGAGTCGCCCGACCAGGTATCCGGCGGTTTCGAAACCGGCAGCGCCGATCTGATCTCCCCGACCGCACGCCCGCTTCCCGACAGGTTTTGGACTTCGTGGGCCGCGCGGGACAGCCCGCTCGGCACCTTTTCGTACGGGCCGTTCCCGGGACCGGCGGCCATCGAGTTCGAGGTCGCCGGCTACCCCAACGCCGAGGGGAACAGCATCGTTCTCGAGAACACCGCCAACGACGCCCTCCACCCTGTTGCGATCCCGGACCCCAACGAGGACTGGAGCTTTGTTCGCACCGCCCTTCCGGACTCGTGGCGGGGCGACCCGGTGGTTCTGCGCGTGACCGACGGCTCCGGCGAGGGGGCCGGCTGGCTGGCGGTCTCCGAGCCCCGGGGCGTTCCCCTTCGAGCCGTCTGGTGGGACGGGATCACCCCGCGGATCGCAGCGGTTCTGGCCGTCGGCTGTGCGCTGTTGTTCCTGCTCACCGCGGCCGCTCTGGCGATGAGGAACCTGAAGGCCGTGCAAGGTCCCGGCCGGATGATGGCCGCCGCCGCGGCGGTGATGGCCGTCTCCTACGGGGTGCTGTGGGTGTTCTTCTTCAACCACGACGTCGGGGCGGTGACGCCCCCGGCGATCTTCTTGGGGGCCCTGGTCGTCTGCGTGATCCGGCGGAAAGACCTGGCCGCGTTGTGGCGGGACCCGGACTGGCGGCTGCCCGCCCTGGCGGCGCTCGCCGTTGCAGTCTTCGTAACCGGCGTCCTGTACAGTTTCTCGGTCACCCGGCCGACCTACCTGATCGCCGCCCAGCGCTGGGACGATTACGGCTTCCCCCCGGACAACATCCTGCCGTCGGTTCTGGCCGACAAGCTGCGGGAGGGCGACCCCCTCAAGCCGTTCTGGGCCGACTGGCTGAGCAGCGACCGGCCGCCCCTGCAGGCCGGCTGGTACCTGTTGGCGACCCCGGTGGCCACCGCGATGGGGGCGGATTTCGACGAGGCCAACCAGTACGCCGGGATCTGGTTCCAGATGCTCTGGGTTCCCGCGCTCTGGGCGCTGGTCAGGACCCTGAAGATCCCGCCCCGGGCGGCGGTGCTGGTGGTGGCCGCACCGGCCCTCTCCGGGTTCTTTCTCATGCACTCGACCTACGTCTGGCCGAAGCTCGGGGGCGGGGCCCTCATGCTTGCGGCGTTCCTCAACTGGTTCCACCCTCCGCCTGATCGGGAGCCCGGCGCCGGCCGCTTCGTGGTGGGCGGCGTCCAGGCCGGCCTCGCCTTTCTGTCGCACGGGAGCGTGGTGTTCGCCCTGGTGCCGGTCGGGGTGCTCGCCCTGTGGCGGCTGCGCTCGCAGGTGCGCCACTGGGTGGCTGCGGCGGCGGTGATGCTGCTGCTGATTGCGCCGTGGGTCGCTTACCAGAAGCTCTCCGACCCGCCCGGTGACCGCCTGCTGAAGATGCACCTCGGCGGTATTGCCGAGGTGGACGACCGGCCCCTGCTGGAGGCGATCGGGGAGTCCTACGCCGCCGTCCCCCGGGATGTGGTCCTGCAGGTCAGGTCGACGAACCTGAAGCTCCAGTTCAAGGGAATGTGGTCCGAGCTCACCCGGGTGAGCGGCGGCAACTCGAACAAGATCCGGGATCACGACTTCCGCTACACCTTCTTTGCGCTCGGGTGGTGGAACCTGGGCTTCCCGGCCCTGGCGGCGCTCGCGTTCCCGGCGGTGAGAAGGCGGCTTGGATTCGACGACCTGCGGACGATCTGGCACCTGCTCGCATGGACCGGGCTGACGCTGGCCTTTTGGATAACGGTGATGTTCGCTCCCGGGAGCGCGGTCATCCACCAGGGGAGCTACACCGTCCAGATGGTGCTGTTTGCGACCCTGGCGGCGGTGTTGTGGAGACTCCACCCGATGGCGTTCGGCGCGGTCGTAGCCGCCCAGGCCCTCAACTTCCCCCGGGTCTGGCTCAACCCGCCCCTGTCGTTCCTGGGGGAGTTCCCGCGATTCGATGCGATGCTGCTCTGCGGACTGGCGGTTGTGGCGGTTCTGCTCCTCTACTGGTTCGGCGCTCCGAAGCCCGGCAGTAGAATCAGCCGCACCTGACCCGGGCCGTGAGCTCCACGAATCCCAAGATCGAGTTGGCGAAAGGGTTCGCAACCTGTTTGGTGACCTGAAGAGCCGCACTCGACCCCCGACCGCCGCTCCTTCCCCGGCGGACCCACCGGCACCGGCCGGCCGGTTCGACCTGCTGAAGCACCCGGGCCCGGTTCTGCTGGGAGCGGCGGCTAGCGTACAACTGACGCTGTTCGCAGTGATCGTGGTCAAGCCGGCGGTCCAGGACCTGGATGCGCTCACGTCGTACGGGGTCCTGCACTTCCACCCGGAATGGGACTCACTCCTCTATCTCGGCTCGATCCTTGCCGGCCTGGTCCTGCTGTGCGCAGCCGTCGTGGCGAGGAGGGGCACTACGCCCTCCCGCCGTGGTCCGGCGATCCAGTGTGCAGTTGCCGTAGCGGCGACTGCGCTGGCCGTCAACCAGTTCTTCCAGGCCCGTGCCCACCTCCTCCGGGAGGACCCGGTTCCCGACTTCCACCAGTTGGTGTTCGTCGCCCTGCTCGGGGTCACGATTGCGGCGTCAATCCTGGGCGGGCGGCGGGACCCACAGTCGGCAGTCGCCACAGAGGAATCTCGGGGCCGGTTGAAATTTTCGCCGCTCGACCTGATCGTGCCCCTGCTCGTCTTCGTGGCTCTCTACGTCCCGTCCGGACGGTTGCTGGCGGGACGCTTCTTCTTCGAGGAGCTCATCGGCCACTGGGACTACTACGTGATGGCTCCCGCTTTGGCCTTCAAGCACGGGATGGCGCTGGGGACCGACGTCTCGACCATGTACGGCGTCGGCTGGCCGATGGTTCTGAGCGCCGCCTTCTCCTGGATGAGCCCGTCCTTCGCCCGGCTGATCCAGATCGGGTCGGTCTACGTCTGCATCTACCTGTCGGCCGTCTACCTGCTTCTCAGGCTGCTCGTACGCCGGCCGGCGCCGGCCGCCCTGGGGACGCTGCTGGCCGCTTCCCACATGTTCTTGGGGCTGGGCAGCGAGGTGATCTGGCGATTTCCCTCCATGACCGTCCTGCGGTCCGCCTTCGACGTGTGGGTCTTCATCGCATTGACAGTGCATTGGAGGACGGGGCGCCGGTCGTGGGTGGTGGCTGCCGGAGTGCTGACCGGTCTGGCGGTTGCGTTCGGCACCGACACCGGCCTGTGCCTGGGTGCGGCCTGCGGGTTCTACTGGCTCGGGCTGTCGAGGATGGACCCCGGCAAAAGGGCGCGCCTGACGGACCTCGGGACCTTCGGAGCCGCCTCGTTGGGGGCCCTGCTGGTTGCCCTGCTGGTCGCCTCACGAGGGAGCATTCTGTCCGGCGGGTTCTGGAGCGGGTGGTTGGAGTCCATCCTCGAATTCGGGCAGGGTTTCATCAGCACGCCGCTTTCGACCGGACCGGACGTGGCCACGGTACTGATCTTCGTCGTGGTGTTCTTCGCCTACATGGCGTTCTTCGGGAACGCCGTCTCCGGGCTGATCACAAACCGGTTGAACCAGACGGCCCTGTTCAACGGCTGTCTCGCCGTCTACGGCCTTCTGACGATGCTGCAGTTCCTGGGCAAATCCGACCTTTTCCACTACCGGCTGACAATTCCGCTGGTAATCATCGCCTGCAACGTCGCCGGGCGGGCACTCGATCGCCGGCGGGTGGAGTCGGGGCCCCGTGCCCTCGCCGTCCCGGGGGCGGTGGTGCTGTCGATCGGCCTGGTCGTCCTGCTGGCGCCGACGGCGATGCTCGTCGAGCCGATCGGTCTCTACCCGAGCCCGGCTTGGAGCCTGTTTTCCGGCAACAGTCCCGAGGGCGTCTGCCTGAGTGCCGAGCCCCGGGACATCTGCGGCCTTTCGCCCGAGCTGAAGGAACCGGCTGCGGAGTATCAGGAGATCTCCCGGGAAGTCTCGGAGCTGGCCGGGTCCGGGAAAACCGTTGCGGTCATCGGCGAGACCGGGTCGCTGCCCTACATGGAGAGCGGCTCGGCGCCGTGGGGCCGCTACCCGCGCCTGTTCGTCGACACCATCACCAAGGAGAAGCTGGAGGGCCTGGTCGATGCGCTGAAGCGGGATCCGCCCGACTACGTATTCCTGCGCCTGCCGACCGAGTCCGCGCTTATGACGGCCGTCCCCGGGGACACCCGGGGCCTGTCCGACGAGGACTACCGGCAGTTCTACCGGGCGGTCGTCTTCGGCGTCGGCCCGGGGCCCAACTCGCCGTACCCCGACACCTGGGAGGCGCTGCAGTCGGCGGTCGAGGAGTCCTACGAGCTCGACGGCACCAACGCCGCCTACGAGGTCTGGAAGCTCAAGCCGGCCGGCTCCGAACAGCAGTCTTGAAGCCGATCCCGGCCGTTCCCGAGGGGGTGTCCCCGGCCCGTTTTTTCGGTTACCTGGCGGGCCCGATCCTCCTCACCGCATCCGCCGGCGTGCAGCTGATCCTGGCGCTGATGCTGCTCATCGATCCTCCGGTCCCCGACGCCGACCGGTTGACGGCGTGGGGGCGGATGTTCTTCGTGCCCGAACGGGAGGTCGACATCTACATCGCGGGGGTGGTGGCGACCCTCGGCTCGTGCCTGCTCCTGGCGATGATCTGGGGAACGCTGTTCGGCCGCTCCGGAAGGAGGCCGAGCCGGCGGCTGATGGTGGTTGGGCTGGCCGTTCGGTGCGCCGTGGCGGCCGGGGCAACAATGGGCTTCCTCGGACTATGGGCCGGCGCCCGGACCGGCATCGTTGCAGGCAACGACGCACCCGTTCTGGCCTTCGTCCTGATTGCGCTCGTTACCCTGGCGGCGGCTCTTCCCTTCGAGCTGCTGCTGCGGGGGGAATCGGAGGCGGCCCCGGTGGCCGTCCCCGGTGAGCCCCCGGCCCGCCCGGCACTGCGCTTTTCAGTCCTCGACCTACTGGTTCCCGCCCTGGTCTTCATGCTGGTGTTCGTGCCGGCGGGGCGCCAACTGGCCGGCAGGTCCTTTCTGGCCGACGCGTTCTTCCACTGGGACTACTACACGATGGGCCCCGCCCTTGCCTTCTCGCACGGCGGCGCGCTGGGAACCGACGTCTACACGATGTACGGCCTGGGCTGGCCGGCGGTATTCGGGATGCTCCCCGAGATCTCGTACGGCCGGCTGATCCAGCTGAGCACCCTCTACGCCTGTCTCTACTTCTCCGGCGTCTACTTGCTGATGCGGCTGCTGGTGCGCCGCCCCCTCATCGCGGCGGCGGCGACCGGTCTGGCGATGCTCCAGCTTTTCCTAGGCATGTCCGATGCGGTGGTCTGGGTCCTGCCGTCGCTGACCGTCCTGCGCTGGGCGTTCGACGTCTGGTGTTTCGCTGCGCTGGTCCGGTACCGGAGCACCCGCAGGCCGGTCTGGGCCGTCCTGGCCGGCGCCGCCGTCGGCGCCTCGCTGGTCTTCAGCACCGACACCGGCCTGTACCTGGCGGCTGCCGTAGCCTTCTACGGCATCTGCGCAGCCCAGGCCGGCAAGCAGGAGGCCCTGCGACTCCGGGACGCCGCCGGCTGCGCCGTCTCCGCTCTGGTGGTCCTGCTCGCCGGCCTGGCAGTGGCCGCCCGGGGCGGGGTGTTCGGCGGGGAGTTCTGGTCCGGGTGGCTCGAGCCTCTGCGGGACTATCGGGGAGGGTTCGCCCAGGTGTCCTTCGAAGCCGGCCCCAGCGGGTTCACCGTCGCCTGCTTTGCACTGCTGGCGATCTTTTACCTTTCGGTGGCCGGTCGCAGCCTGGCCGGGGTCCTCTACCGGCGTGCCGGGGTGGCCGATCTCTTTTCGGGAACTTTTGCGGTCTACGGCTTGATGAACCTCCTCCACTTCGTCGGGCGATCGGTGGACGGCACACTTCCCCGCCTCATCCTCCCGCTGGTGTTCGTCCTGGCGGCCCTGGGCGGGGACGCTTACTCCCGAAGGGCCGGGATCGTGAGATCGTCGGTTGCCCTGGCTTTACTGGCTGCACTCCTGCTGGGCCCCTCGAGCCTGCTCCTGGACCCGGTCCGGGCCTACCCGAGCCTGGCCGCCCAGGTGTTGCGCGGACGGGCGCCGGACGGCCTGTGCCTGATGGAGAGGCCGAAGGATGTCTGTGGCCTGCCGGAAGAGTTCGCCGGCACCGTCGAGCGATTCCAGGAGGTTGCCGGGCGGCTGGAGACGCTCAAGCAGCAGGATCGTTCTGTGGCGGTCCTCGACGAGAGCGGAGCAATCCTCTACCTGGCGAGCGGGCAGAAGCCGTTCGGGCGCTACCCCCGCATGTTCCTGAACATGTACAGCCGGCAGAACCTCGACCGGGTCACCGCCGACCTCGCCGGCGAGGAGCCCGACTACGTCCTGACCCGAAAGCCGCTGGAAGCCTCGGACCCGGACTTCGACACCCTGGCGTACTTCGGCATCGGCCCCCGGGAGGACACCCCCTACCCGGACGCCTGGGAACGGCTGCTGGCCGAGGTACGCCGCGGCTACACCCTGGAGGAGGAACTGGTGCCGTTCGAGCTGTGGGTCCGGCGCCCTAGCCCGGGTCCGTGAGCCTCCAGATCTGGTAGGGCCCGACCTCGGATTCCAGTGCGTAACGCCGATCGACCACGTCCAGCAGGGCCTCCCAGGTGTCGGGGGTAAGGTTTTTGCCGATGGCCGGGCCGGGGCCGAAGTTGGACCACTCCCCGAACGCCTCCGGGCCGGTGGGGACCGGGCTGCGGGTGAGGATGTAGTCGGGCGGCTCCTCCTCGAGGTTCTCGACGACATCGTTCACCAGGCGTTTGGTCGGGGTGGTGGCGAAGATCCGGGAGTACCGGCCCCAGGGGGCGGTGCCGGTGGCGGCGTTGAAGAAGGCGCCGGCCTCGTCGATCACGCCGAAGGTCTCGCCGTCCCGATCGATTTGCTCCAGCCGTCCGACGATCTGGTGTACCCCGTCGACCATGCCCGCCATCGACTCGGGTATACCGCACAGGTCGCGCGGCCGGGTGATCAGGCAGAGCCTGCTCGGGGTCTCGCCGGAAAGGCGCTCCGAGATCACGTTCGGGTAGGCCAGGAACGCATCGGCCACCGGTGACTGGGGCCCGGCGGCCAGGAACACGGCGAGGAGCCCGGCAGCGACGACCGGAAGCCCGAGGGCGACCCTGGCCCGTTCGGTGCCGGAGTGCCGGACGTAGTGGACGTAGTGGCCGGCCGCCCGGTCCACGAGGATCGTACCCAGCAACGCAGCCGGCATCAGCAGCCGGTAGAAGATCAGCTCGGCGGAGTGCCCCATGTACTTCACCAGGACCATCAGCCCGTAGAAGGCGAGGAACCCGGTGATCAGGACGAAGGCCCGGTCCGCCGGGTCCGCCTCGCCGTGTTGGGCCCGGCCGAGGGCGTATCCGGCAGTGGTGATGTACGCAAGGAAGAGCACGCCGAAGGCGATCAGCGTCTGGGGGTGGCCGACGATCGCCACCGGAAGCATTCCGAATCCGCCTCCGAACTCCAGCGGCGCCTCCAGCCACCCCTTCACGAATGCCGCATTGAAGATGTCGCCCCGGCCGGCGACGGCAAGGCCGGCGAGCAGGACCACCAGAGCGGTGAGCAGCACGAGGGCCAGCTCCCGCAGCACCCGTCCCTTGTCCGGGCGGTAGAGCAGCAGGCACAGCCAGAAGAACCCGAAGGCCGCCACCAGCTCCATGCCGGTGTCGACGACAAAAAAGACCGCCAGCCCCACGATCGCCCCGCCGGCCAGCGCCCAGGCGCGCCTGCCGGTCCGGGCGTACATCACCATCACGATCAGGCACCAGATGTCGAACGACCATCGCATCGCGGTCACGTTCGGGACCCTCCAGATGACCAGGCCCTCCATCGCAACGAAGTAGGGGAGCATCGCCAGGACGACCCCGGCCGCCGCCAGGAACGGGCGCTTGACCATCAAGCGCAGGAACACGTAGGCGCCCACGAAGTGAAGGCAGGTGTAGATCGACGCCACCTGGATCATCCGGCCGAATGACAGCGGGAGCCACTTCGACAGACCGCTGAAGACCACCGGCCACCCAACGCCGTAGGCGGAGTGGATCTCGGAGCCGAGGGCGAAGCCGTGGGTGAACGAGAGCGCGGGTCCCATAGCGAAGTAGTCCCAGTGGAGGAGGGTCTCCTCCAGGAACTGCCTGCCGGCGACCTCCCTCCAGGTCGTCACGTAGATGAATGCCACGATGAGGACCGGGACGATCGGGTCCCACACCGACCACCACCTCCGCCGGACCGGTCCGGTTTCGTCGTCGAGGTAGCCAAAGGAGTCCACCGGGCCGGCCGGGCCTCTTGCCGTGCGGGCGAACAACGCCGCAACCAGCGTGACCAGCGCGATCGTCGTAAAGACCGCCGCCCGGCCGGCGGAAAGAGGAGGGATCCGTAGGCCCCCGGGCGGCCGCACCCGCGCCTGGAGGAACTGGTGGAGCAGCAGGGCGGTCGCTGCGCCGGCCAGCGCCAGCTGGAAGAGCGTCTGGCGGATGAGAAACCGTTCCGACACCCGGCCGGCAGCCCGGAGCCGGCGGTTCCACAGCCTCACCGTGAAGAACGTCGCCAGGACGGTGACCGCCACCGTTCCGGCGTAGAACAGGATGTCCCACTCCGGGTGGGTGAGCAGGATGCCCCAGTCCGAGAGTTCCGATAGGTTGCGTTCCGGGGGCTGGACGGCCAGCAGTGCCACCATCAACAGCTGGAAACCGAGCGCAGCCGTCAGAACAACCGGCCCCAGCAGGCTGAAAAAGTACACCGAAGGGTCGACTGCCTCCGGGGGCTGCAGCCCGGAGATTCTCGGGAACCGCCGGGTCAATTTAGCCCTTTGACTTTTGCTCGCGCCGCAGGTTTCGGGCCCGGAGAGCCAGGGCCAGCTGTTTCCGGACCATGTGAAGCAGGGACCGGGCGAGGATCGTCGCCCCGCCGACGATCGGCCGGCGGACGTGCAGCGGGTCCTCCGGGGGCCCCTCCAGGCCGGAGTCGAGCAGGAGCGAGTCGATCGGAGTCGGGGGCAGGGGCACCCGGGACGCCATAGCCAGAAGGTACTTCGCCGGCGGGACCGGGACTACGTCCCACTTTCCGGTGTCCTGCCTCACCACCAGCCGGGAAGCTTCGTGCAGGCTGCCCGGCTCGGCGTCGAGCGGGACCAGGAACGACCCCACCACCGCTCGCTGCCCGTACATCCTCACGTGGCCGAAATGGGTCCCCAGCAGGGCGGCGAACTCCGGCCGGTCCAGCTCTTTCAGGTGGTAGGGGTTCACAAAACCGAGCGCCTGGTTGTAGACCTCCCGGTCGGGCGTCGAGACGAGGAAGATCCCGTCGGGCCGAAGCACCCGGGCCACCTCGTTCAGGAGCGTCTCCTGATCCGAGATGTGCTCGATCACCTCGAAGCAGACCGCCACGTCGATCGACGAGTCCGGGATCGCCTCCAGCTTCAGCACCGACCCCTCGAGAAATTCCAGGTTCGGCTTGTCGTACTGCAGGCGGGCGTGGGCCACCGCCAGGTGGTCGAGCTCGATGCCGGTGACCTTCTCAGCCGTCTCGGCCAGCAGGTTCGAGCCGTAGCCCTCCCCGCTGCCCAGGTCGAGCACCGCCTTGCCGTCGGCGAACTGCCGGGTGAACAGGTACCGGTGCAGGTGCTCGTGGATGATGCTCGGCTCGTCGGCCCAGGGGACCATGCGCTCGCCGGTCCACGAGATCAGGCGTTTAGGTCTGGGCATCGGGGTGTCGGTGCTTTCCATGGGGGGCTGGCTGGGTATGCGGCTGCCGGAAGCTGCCCGGCTGCCGGGGATACCCGCGCTACGCAGAGACCTGGTGTTCGGTTGCCGGCTCGACCGCCCGGGCCCGGACGCGGGCGATGCCCACCCGGTAGGAGAGGATCACCCAGATCATCCTCAGGCCCACCGCCACGGCCGACAGACGCCGGCCGGTCACCGACGAGGTTCCCACCCGGGCCCGGTAGTTGACCGGGATCTGGACCGTCCGCAGCTTGATGACCCGGGAGACGACCATCATCTCGGCGCCCAGGCAGCTGCCCATCTCACGCAGCATCGGCAGGAGCTCGTTCACCGCCCGGCGGTTCATCACCCGGAGCGTGCACCCCACGTCGGACAGCGAGTTGGTGTTGAAAAGCACCTCCATCAGCTTGGCCACGCCCCAGTTGCCCAGGCGCAGGAACCAGCCCATGTTGGCGTCCTCCCAGATGAACTCGCCGACCGTCCGGGTGCCGAAGACGATGTCGACCTCGTCGGAGTAGGGGAGCATCTTGAACAGGTCCTTGGCTTCGAAGGTGCCGTCCGGCTCGCAGACGCAGACCAGGTCCCCGGTCGACTCCCGGAGGCCGCGGACGATCGCCGAGCCGTAACCCTGCCGCTTCTCCATGACCTCGATGGCGCTGGTGCCCGCGACCTGCTCCGAGGTCCCCTCGGCCGCGTTGTTGTTCACAACGATGATCTCGTCGACCACGCCGGTGGCTTCGAAGCCCTTGATGCAGGCCCGGATGGAGTCGCGTTCGTTGTAGGTGGGAAGCACCACACTTATCGACCTGCCTTGATACACCGCTGACTCCCGGTAGAACGACTTTGGTACCCCCGCCGCAGTAGGCGGCCGAAGGCGCAACCCGGATTCTATCCGCGCCGGGGGAGGGCCGCCCCGGGCCCGGTTCCATAGGACGGCGCGATGTACGCGAGGATGCAGGTGGATGCGGTGAAACCGGTTCCCACCGGCCGCCGTGGAAGATACTCTCAAGACAGCTGATTCCGCACGAACAGGACCGCAATGGAAATAGTGATCATCGGCGGATGTGGCCACGTCGGCCTGCCGCTCGGAATAGCGTTCGCCTCCCGGGGCCGCAAGGTCTGTGTCTACGACCTGAACGACGAAGCGGTCGCCACCGTCAACAGCGGGACGATGCCGTTTGCCGAAAACGGCGCCTCCGACGTGCTTGCCGAGGTCGTCGGCGCCGGACTGCTGGTCGCCAGCAGCGACCCGTCGGTGATAAGCGACGCCCAGAACGTGATCGTCGTCATCGGCACGCCGGTCGACGAACACCTGAACCCCTCCCCCCAGGCGGTGCCGCTGGCCATCGAGGCGGTGCTGGACCACCTGGTCGACGGGCAGCTTCTCGTCCTGCGCAGCACGCTCTACCCGGGCGTCACCGCCATGGTCGAGAAGGTGATCGCCCGGGCCGGGCGCACGATCGACGTCGCCTTCTGCCCCGAGCGGATCGCCGAGGGCTACGCGATGACCGAGCTGTTCCAGCTGCCCCAGATCGTCTCCGGCCGCACCGACGCCGCCGCCGGCAGGGCCGAGGAGCTGTTCAGGGTCCTCACCGACAAGATCGTGCGCACCACCCCGGAGGAGGCCGAGCTGGCCAAGCTGTTCACCAACGCCTGGCGCTACATCAAGTTCGCCACCGCCAACCAGTTCTACATAATCGCCAACGACTTCGGCCTGGACTTCGAGACCATCCGCAAGGCCCTGGCCTTCGAGTACCCGCGGGCGCAGGACATGCCCTCGGCCGGTTTTGCCGCCGGGCCGTGCCTGTTCAAGGACACGATGCAGCTGGCCGCCTTCAACAACAACAACTTTTTGCTCGGCCACGCCGGGATGATGGTCAACGAAGGGCTGCCGCTGTACCTGGTCGCCCGGATCGAGCAGCGGTTCGACCTGTCGAAGATGACCGTCGGGATCCTCGGAATGGCGTTCAAGGCGGAGTCGGACGACACCCGGTCGAGCCTCAGCTACAAGCTGAAGCGCATCCTGGAGTTCCGGGCGGAGAAGGTCCTGTGCAGCGACCCCTACGTCACCACCGACCCCAAGCTGGTCCCGGACGAGCAGGTGCTCGCCGAGTCGGACCTGATCGTCGTCGGTGCGCCCCACAGGTGTTACGCCGCACTGGATCCGCAGGTTCCGGTGGTCGACATCTGGAACGTCTTCGGCAAGGGCGTCCGGGTTTGAGCAGCCCCCGGGTCTCGATTGTCATCCCCGTCTACAACGAGGGCGAGGGGATCGTCGACTGCCTGGACCGGGTCTTCGAGGCGGTGACCCTCCCGGCGGAGGTCCTGGTGGTCTACGACACACCCGAGGACACCACGGCGCCCTACCTGCAGAAGTACGCCCGGGAGGAGCCCCGTCTGGTCCCGACGCTGAACGAGTACGGCAAGGGCCCGGCCAACGCCATCCGCTTCGGGATCAATGTGGCTACCGCCCCGGTGATCGTGGTCACCATGGCCGACGGCAGCGACGACCCCCAGCAGATCGACCAGCTCACCCGCCTGGTGGAGAGGGGAGTGGTGATCGCCGCGGCCTCACGGTACGCCACCGGCGGCCAGCAGGTGGGCGGCCCGTTCCTCAAGGGCCTGATGTCCCGGATGGCCGGGCTGTCGCTCTTCTGGGTCGCCCGGGTGGGCACGCGGGACGCCACCAACTCGTTCAAGGCGTTCAACTCGGACTTCATCAGGCAGGTGGGGGTCGACTCGGCCGCCGGCTTCGAGGTCGGCCTGGAGCTGGTGGCGAAGGCCAAGCGGCTGCGGCTCCCGGTGGCGGAGCTGCCGACCATCTGGCTCGACCGGACCACCGGGATATCGAGCTTCAAGATCGCTGCATGGATACCCGCGTACCTGCGCTGGTACTTTCTCGCATTCGGGAAGCGACTGACTCCGGACGAGCTCAGGGAACGGACAAGGGGTAAATCGAAGTGAAAAAAGTTCTGGTCAGCGGCTCCTCGGGCTTCATCGGCGGCTACCTCGTCGAAGAGCTGCTCGGCAAGGGGTACGAGGTCGTCGGTATCGACAACCACTCCAAGTACGGCAAGGTCACCAAGTCCTACGACGGCCACCCGCACTACACGCTTCACGACGCCGACGTGCGGGACACCCGGCTGCTGACCGAGCTGCTGGAGGGGTGCGAGCACTTCATCGCCGGCGCCGCCCTGATCGGCGGCATCTCCTACTTCCACACCTACCCCTACGACCTGCTCGCCACGAACGAGCGGATCATGGCCTCCACCTGCGACGCAGCGATAGCCGCCTTCCGGTCCTCGGAGCTGAAGAAGGTCACCTACATCAGCTCGTCGATGGTCTTCGAGTCCACCGACGACTGGCCCTCCTACGAAGGCCAGCAGCTTCAGATCCCGCCGCCCAAGTCGTCCTACGGGTTCCAGAAGCTTGCCGTCGAGTACTTCGCCAGGGCGGCGTACGACCAGTACGAGCTGCCCTACACGATCGTCCGGCCCTTCAACTGTGTGGGGATCGGGGAGGGCAGGGCTCTGGGCGAGGTGGAGATCCTCAGCGGCAACGTGAAGCTGGCGATGAGCCACGTGGTCCCCGACCTGGTCCAGAAGGTGCTGAAGGGCCAGGACCCGCTGCACATCCTGGGCGACGGCACCCAGATCCGCCACTACACCTACGGCCCCGACCTGGCGAAGGGCATCGTGATGGCGATGGAGAGCCCGGCCGCCCTGAACGACGACTTCAACCTGTCGACCGCAGAGTCCACCACCGTCCTGCAGCTAGCCGAGATGATCTGGAAGAAGATCAAGGGCCCCGAGGTGCCGTTCCGGTACGAGCACGACACCCCGTTCGAGCACGACGTCGCCCGGAGGGTCCCGGCCACCGACAAGGCGAAGCGGGTTCTCGGATTCGAGGCGGAGACCCCGCTGGACGAGATGCTGGACGTGGTGATCCCCTGGGTCGCCAAAGCCGTTGACGACGGGATCCTCTAAAACTGACGCGATGAGCTCCACCGAACCAGCGTCCGGCAACGAGAACGCCTGGGCACAGGCGCTCCGGGACCGCCTGCTGGGGATGGCCGAAGACCTGCTGGTGCCCGGCGGGGTGGTGCTCGTGCGGTCTCCGGAACGAGGCGACCTCACGATGGCCTACGGCACCCGCAGCCGCGGGGGCGGTGAGCCGGTAGAGCTCGGCGACCACATCCGGGTCGGCAGCAACACCAAGACCTGGACCGGGACGGTCGTGCTCCAGCTGACCCGGGAGACCTCCCTGCGGCTGGAGGACCCCATCGGCAAGTACCGCTCCGGCGTGCCGAAGGGGGACGAGATCACCATCGCCCAGCTGCTCGAGATGCGCAGCGGGCTTCACAACTACACCGAGACGGTCGAGATGAACCGGATCCTCGACGACGACCCGGCCTACGCCTTCGACCCCGAGGAGCTGCTGGCGATGGCGTTCGCCCACGACTCCTACTTCGACCCCGGCGAGAAGTTCTACTACTCGAACACCAACACCGTCCTGCTCGGACTGTTGGTCGAGCAGCTCGCCGGGCCGGTCCCCGAGGAGTTCAAAAAGCGCATATTCGCCCCCCTTGGGATGAACGACAGCCTCTTTCCCGAGCGGACGTCCGCGGCGATCCCGGCTCCGTACGCCCGCGGTTACATGTACGGGACGAACGTCGAGACCGTCGCGACCCAGGTGCTTCCCAAGGACCAGCAGGCGGCAGCCCGGGCGGGAACCCTGGAGCCGTACGACCAGACGGACAGCAACCCGTCCTGGGCGTGGACCGCCGGCGGCGGCATCTCCACCGCATGGGACCTGCTGCGCTATGTCCCGGCTCTGGTCACGGGCGACGGCCTGCTCGACGAGGAGACCCAGCGGGAGCGGATGGACAGCCTCCAGCCGCGCGACCCCGAGGATCCGGAAGGCCCCGCCTACGGCTACGCCCTGGCACGTTTTGGGTCGTTTTACGGGCACACGGGCGAGCTGCCGGGCTACAACTCGTTCATGGGGCACGACCCGGTGCGGGGCGACACCGTCGTGACGTGGGCCTCGTTAAGCGCCGCGCCCGACGGCAGCCCTCCCGCCATTGAGATGGCAAGGGCAATCATCGAGGAGCTCGCGTGAGCTAGGCCGAGTTCACCTCAACCGGACCGCACCTACTTGCCCATGGGCAGATTGTTTGGGTCCGAGCCCTCCGGTACCAGCCGAAGCGACACATTCCAATAGTGCCTCATCGGATTCCCATCCCAGTCGTGTCCGGTGGCGCCTTCTTTGTCGGAGGACTTAAGGAAGAAAAGCATGCGGTCGTCGTCTACACGAAGCATTCGGCTTACTTCCCCGTCGGAGTACTGGACGCTGTCGTCCGCGCCCAGTGTCAGATATATCCAGTTATCCGCCAATCCCCAGACAGCCTGCCACCAGTCGTCGGTCAACACGGCGTCGTAGGTCAGACTCCGGTTCGCCCCTTCGGTCTCCTGGTCGAGGCGCCAGCGGCCGTCCGGGTACGACACCCAGTCGTAGTCGTAGCCACCGACGGCCGAGTTCGTGACCCAAGCCCGTTGACTGTTCGCGGTGTCGCATGAGAGGTAGCCCAAGAACATGTTGTCTTTGGTGCGGAACACCTGCATCCTTCGGAAAGCCATGAGTCATGCTCCTTGCGCTAGCGATTCGCCCGGGCGGTCGGAGCATTTTAAACCGGCACCCATAGGCCAGACGAGGGAGTACTGCGAGGTGGGCCCCGCAGTTGTTAGAGATCGAACCGTAAGGTGGTTCTTCGGGTATCACATCAGTAACTAAGCCTGAACATGAAGGTCACGGGTTCGTCACAACCCGCTAACTCCGGCTTAACAGGCCGGCAGCAGTATCGGGCTATGAAACCAATCCAACGACGGCAGTTCCTTCGTCTTGCGGTCGGAGCCCCCGCAGGACTTCTGGCCGCTAAGACGCTCGCAGCATGCTCCTCCGACTCACCCGGCGGCGGCGGCGACTCCGGTCCCGCTGTGGCCGCCTCGGGCGCCAACCGCGCCGAATCCGACGCACCAATCAAGATCGGCTTCATCGCACTGACCGACTGTGCCTCGGTGGTGATGGCACACGAGCTGGGCTACTTCAAAGAACGCGGCCTGAACGTGGAGGTCATAAAACAGGCCTCCTGGCCGGCTACCCGTGACAACCTGCTCAACGGCACCATCGACGCGGCCCACGGCCTGTTCAGCCTGCCGATCTCGCTGGCCGCCGGCGTAGGCGGCAAACCGGACCAGGTGATCAAGATCGCGATGATCCTGAACAACAACGGGCAGGCGATCACCCTGGCCAGCTCGCTGGCGGCCGCCGGGTACGCCGACCTCAAGAAGGCGAAAGCGGCGTTCGACGGCAAGAAGGACGTCTCGCTCGCCATGACCTTCCCCGGCGGCACCCACGACACGTG
>DASTUJ010000055.1 GCA_035759705.1 Actinomycetota bacterium
CCACGGTCACCGCCGCCCGGATCGCCCGGCTGTTCGCTCTGCTTTTGATGGGCACCGGCCTTTTGTGGCTCGTTGTGGGTTCGCCGGTCAGCGCGGTCTGGTCCCTGGTCATGGGGTGGTTCCTGCTGCAGGCCGCGGAGGCGGAGAAGAACTACGCCCTGGTCAGCCAGGCGTTCCAGGACCTCACCGTCCGCAACCTGATGACCCGGGACCCGGTGATGTTCCGTTCCGACACCTCGGTCGACGAATTCCTGAACCTCGCCCGGGTCACGCCGCACTCGGTCTACCCGGTGGTCGACGACGGGGATCTGAAGGGGATGCTTCCGCTGCGCGTCGCCGCGGCGGTGCCGGCGGGGGCCAGGGTCGAGACCAGGATCGCCGACATCATGGTCGAAACGATGGCCCTGGACGGGTCTTCCCAGGTGGTCGACGTCATCGACCAGCTCCGGATGCCGCCCGGCCGGGCCGCCGTGCTGGAGGGCAGCCGGGTTGCCGGAATCCTCTCCATCTCCGACGTTGCCCGCTCTTTGCAGACCCGGCAGCCGAGACAGGGTCAGTCCCCCCGAAAAAAGCGCAATCTTGGGGTGATATTGGGCGCATTGGCGGTGGTCCTGCCGATCGCGGCGGCCCTGTACAAGCCCCCGGTGATGATCATCGCCCCGGCGCCGCCGGTCGACGTCACCAAGGACGTGGAGATCGACGGCGTGCCGGTGACCGACCTCAGCGGCAGCTACCACCTGGTGGCCGTCACGATCACCCAACCGAACGCCCTGCGGGCGGCCGCCTCGTACTTCAACGACGAGGTGGACATGCTTCCCCTGACCGAGGTGCTGCCGGCGAACGTATCCCAGGAGGTGTACCTGCGCAGCCAGCGCCGGGTGTTCGAGGAGAGCCAGAAGTCGGCCGCCGCAGCAGCCGCCGAGGCGGTGGGCATGGAGGTGACGACCAACGGCTCGGGGGCGCAGATCATCGACGTCGTGAAGGACTCGCCGGCCGACGGGAAGCTTAAGGTGAACGACGTGATCGTCGCCGTGGACGGCACCCCCATCAAGCTTGTCTCGGATCTCATCGGGTTCACCACGGTGAAACCGGTCGGCACGACGTTCGAGATGACCATCGAGAGGGGGTCCAGGACTCTCACCGTCCCGGTGACCAGCGGCCGGCTGAAAGGTTTCAACTCGACGAACACCGGCGTCGGGATCATCTCCACCACCAAGGACCTGGATGTGGATCTGCCGTTCGAGGTGAAGTTCAAGGACCGCAACATCGGCGGCCCGTCGGCAGGGTTGGTGTATTCGCTGATCATCGCGGACATGCTGGACGCCAAGGACGTCGCCCAGGACCGAAGGATCGCAGCCAGCGGCACCATTCAGCTGAGCGGAGTGGTCGGTCCGGTGGGGGGCCTCAAGGAGAAGTTGATCGCCGCCGAGGAGGCCGATGCCGACGTCTTCCTGGTGCCCGAGAGCGAGCTTCGGGAGCTGAGCCGGCCCGAAGAGGCGGTCACCACGGTCGGGGTCAAGGACTTGCCGGACGCGCTGGGCATCCTGAACGGCAACGCCTAGACGCGAGTGGATCCGGGCTGGGCCCGGATCCGTGTGCGGGGCCTGCCGCTGTTACTCGGTGGCGCGAACCTCGATGCGCTGCGGCCTGGCCTGTTCCATCTTGGGCACTTCGATGGTCAGCAGCCCGGCCCGCATGGTGGCGTCGATCTTGGTTGAGTCGCACTTCGGGGGGAGGGCAATCCGGCGCCCGAATGCGCCGTAGAGCCGTTCGACCCTGCGGTAGGTCTCCTTCTCCTGCGGTTCGGCAAACTTCCGCTCGCCCCGGAGGGTGAGGACGTCGTTCTCTACGGTGATGTCGACGTCGGATACGTCTATGCCCGGCAGCTCGACGATGATTTGAAACTTGTCGGGCGTCTCGAGAATGTCGGCGGCCGGCGACCAGGTTCCCTTCATCGCCGACTCGGCGGTTCCGAGCAGCCTGCTCACCTCGCTGCCCACCTGGAAAAGGTCCTGCAGGGGGTCCCAACGCCTTGCCACTGAAGCTTCCATTGCTGCTCCTCCTTTCGGGTTCATTGACCGTTTTCGAAAGATAAAACTTGATAGCAATCCTGTCAAGTTTAATGATGCGTATACCAACAGTATTGGGCTACGGATCTTGCAGTGTCGGGCACGTTGGGGGAGGATGGCGGCGTGGACGCCTTGCTGGAGACCGAACCCGAGACCCCGGCGGCGGCCCGGGCCCTGGTCGCGGCAAAGGTGGTCAGCCTTTTGGGGTTTCCGCTGATCCCGATGGCGGTCTACCTGAGCGGTCGTCACCCCGGCCTGGCCGGCGTGAGCTCCGCCGAGCAGATCGAACGCCTGGCGGCCCAGGCCACAGCGTGGGCCCAGGTGCACTTCGCCTTCAGCGTCGGAGGGTTCCTGGCACTGGCGGCCATCCTGGTGCTGCGCACCGAGGTGGCGAAGAAGGCGCCGGTGTTGTGGACCAACGCCGCAGCTGCGGTCGGAGTCATCGGGGCCGTAATCTTCACCGGGACCGTCCTCATGGAGGTCAAGGTGATCCCGGCGCTGTCCCGGGCGTGCGTAGCCTCGGCCGGGTGCCGGACGGCCGAGAACGCAGTCTTCACCGACGCCTTCGCCGACGAGGGCTGGCGGGTGCTCCCCGGGCTGACGGCCGGCGGACGAACGATGATGGTAGGCGTCGCCCTGCTGGCGATGATCGGGTTCGCCTACGGGTCGCTTCGCACCTGGGAGGCCGCGGCGATCTTTGGAGGGGCGGTTCTCGAGATCGGGACCAACACCGGGTTGCACCAGTGGGGCAACTTCAGCCCGGCCCAGGGGATGCCGGCTCTGGCAGCGGTGGCGATTCTTGTGGGAAGCCTGGGGGTCGCCCAGCGGCTGATCTGGCCGGTCAAGCCGGATATCGTTGACCCAGCTCCGATGGAAACGGCGCCGGCTGCGCCCCCTGCCGAACCCGGTTAGGCGGTTTCGTACTCGTAGATCCGGCGGTCCAGCTCCCGGGGCGAAATTCCAAGCATCTGCGAAGCCCGCTCGACGACGTCGGTCAGCTCGGTGTCGGGGACCCTTCGCTGCATCGCATCGCAGATGAAGCTGCGCAGGTGCGGCGCCGGCTTGATCGGACCGCAGCCCTGGCGGGTGAGGATGGCCTCGTAGACGTGCAGGTCCAGCCCTTTGACCCGGCCCATGAAGTCCCGGTACTGGCTGGAGCGCGCCCAGTGGTTCAGAAACTCCTGGTTGACCACGCCGCGGGCCTCGAAGTAGCGGATGAGGTTGCGCAGCTCCTTCACCCGGCGCGCAGCTTTGAAGCCCCACAGGGCCGAGCCGGCGTTGTGGTTGCCCTCGGGGGTGTCGGGGTAGCGGGCGAGGAACGCCTTCAGGCTCTCGAGGTCCCGGATCTCGTCCCACCAGCGGTCCCGGTAGCAAAGCAGGGCGGCGCGGACGCTCTCGGCCTTGGACCGGTAGTCGAGGACCGTCAGGAAAAGGTTCGTTACGTAGTCTGTCTGCACGTAGACGCCCCGTGCAGCGGGCAGGCCGCGGCAAAGATTCGAGAAGTCGCGGATTTCTTCTTCGGATACTCCCATAGCGTTCTCCGACCGATAATGAGACGCCCTGTTCGGGCGATCAGTATAGGAAGGGCTTGGGAGTTTTCCGCGTCTATCCGGAAAGAAACCGCTCAGATATCTTTGGTTCATGACCCGAGCCTTCTTCGACCAGATAGACGATGAAGTAAGGGGCATGGTAGGCCCGGCCCTGAGAAACTTCAACTCCGAACGCAACGGCCGTTTGATCAAGATCTGGTACTCGGACCCCGCCGTGCACTTCGAGGTTCAGTGGCTGTCCCGTACCTGGGCGCCGGGCCACAAAGAATGCCTGGAGATCGGCCTGCACTTAGAGTCGAAGGACGCCGAACGCAACGATCGGATCCTGAAGCGCCTGGTAGACGAGAGGTCCTCCTGGGGCGCCGAACTGGGGGCCGCCGAGACGGGAAAGGCGATCGGCCCAATGGCCTCCCGCTGGAGAAGGGTGTCCGAGGTGATCGAATACCCGGCCCTGGACGAGGACTTCGCCGGGGAGGTGGCAGAGAAGTTTTCGTCCTACATAAAGACGCTTCACCCGCTCATCTGAGCCTTACTACTGGTAGCTGTGCTGCTCGTCCGGGTAGGCGCCCGACTCGACCTCTTCCTTGAACGTCTGGACCGCTCCGGTGATCGTCTCCCGAAGGTTGGCGTAGGTCTTCACGAACTTCGGCGCATTTCCCGCTCCCATGCCCAGCAGGTCGGTGATCACCATCACCTGGGCGTCGCACCCCGACCCGGCGCCGATTCCGATCGTCGGGATGGTGAGCGACCGGCTGATCGCCGTGGCTACATCGGCGGGGATTGCCTCCAGGACCAGGGCGCAGGCGCCGGCCTTCTCCATGCTGAGGGCGTCCGACTGCAGGCGGTCGGCCGACTCCTGGGTGCGGGCCTGGACCCGGTAACCGCCCAGGGCGTGAACCGACTGCGGGGTCAGCCCCAGGTGGCCCATCACCGGGATGCCGTGGTCGACCAGCGTCTGGGTCAACTCCAGGCGGGCGCCCTCCATCTTCACCGCATGCGCGCCGCCCTCCTTCAGGAAGCGGACTGCGTTGGCGAAGCCGTCGGTGACCCGGCCCTGGTAGCTGCCGAACGGCATGTCGGCCACGACCATGGCGGTCTTCGTGCCCCGGACGACGGCCGCGGTGTGGTGCAACATCTGCTCCATGGTCACAGGCAGGGTGTTCTCGTACCCGAGTATCACCTGCCCCAGCGAGTCCCCGACGAGAATCACCGGGATGCCGGCCTCGTCGAGAATCGACGCGGTCAGGTAGTCGTAGGCGGTCAGCACCGTGAAACGTTTGTGCTCGCTCTTGTATCGGGAAAGGTCGCGGACGGTTACACGCATGGGGCTCCTCCTTTACGGTCCCGGGGCCATACGGCCTCCAAGCCTGCCTTCAGTTTAGCTCTCGATCCTTTTTCCGCCCTTGAGCGATATCATTGGAGTAACGACATTCGATTTCGGGCCCCGGACTCCGGCCCCTTTCCGACCAGCGAGGAAGACTTCAGTGACCATGAGAGTTGCCGTACTTTGTTGGGAAGAAAGCCGTCCGTGGGTTAGTGAACTGCGCCAGGGAGGGTTCAGTGTCCCGTGGGTGGAGGAGCCGAAGGGCGAAGCCCACCGCCAGGTGGCCGGCGTGGAGGCGGACCTGCTTCTGGTCGACCTGACCCGCCTGCCCGAGCAGGGCGTTGACATGGTGAGCATCCTGGCCGGCGAAGGTACGCTCGACGGTATACCGGTGGTCCTCGTGACCGGCACTGCGTCCGATGCCGAGGGCCTTTCGGAAAAGGTGGCCCACCTGACGGTCACTACGCCGAAGAAGATGATCTCGGCCGTGGAAGCGGCTCTGGCTCAGCGGTCGAAGATCTAACGACCCTCTCGGGGTTCGCCCCGGGGCGCTTTTGAGGCACCAGTCCCAACCATAGACCCATCAGTGTGCACCCCATCAGGTTGAAGATGAGGTCCCAACCCATGTTCTCCAGGCCGCCCACCTGCTGTTCCGGTACTGCGTAGATCGATGCGAACTCAACCACCTCGTTCAGTGCGCCGAGGCCCATGCCCATCAGCCCGGCCATCAGCGCCTTCCCGCCGGCCGGCGCATCGGCAACCGTCCTCAGGTCGAGGGCGAACCAGCAGGCGGCGGTTGCCACCGCAAACCCGATCATGTGGGTCAGCTGGTCGTAACGAATGACCCTGGGGATCAGCCAGATTCCGTAGACGATGCCGTTCTGGGACGACTCCCAGCCCACCAGCCCGCCGACCATGTGCATGAGCCCCCAGACCGACAGGCTCCACAGCAGCCATCCGGGGAGCGGCCTCCGGCGGTTGAGGGCGGCGACCACGACGAAGTCCAGCAGCACGATCACCAGGTAGGTGAGCGCCCGCACGGGAAACGGCCCGAACCCGAAAACCGTGAGCCCGACGGCGTAGACCGCGCTGAAGGCGGTGAACCAGGGGTGAGTGCGGACCAGCAGCTTCAGGGACTTCACGGGTTGTCTCCCGGTCCGGACCGCCGGCGGCGCACCAGCACAGCTATTCCGACGACGATCGCCAGGGCGGCGAGGAAAAGTCCCAGGACCAACAGCGGGCTTTGAGCGTCCCCGCCCGATCCGGTGCTGATGCTGGCGGGGTCCGAGCAGGCGGCGAGCAGCAACAGGAAGGCGAACAGCAGGCGCCGGGGACCCGGCGTCACGCCTGGAGGGCCCCCCAGGGGATGCTGTAGGAGCGGATCCGGGACGAGGTCTTGATCGCCTTGTGAACCAGGCTCGCTGCGGTCAGACAATGCTCTTTTGCCTCCTCCACCCGGCCGGCGCAATCCAGTTGCATATCGTGCAGGAAGAACCCATCGACGGCCCGCCTTCGGCCGCCACTGAGCTCAAGGTACCGCAGTAGGTCGTAGCCGTAGTCGTGGGTGCGGCAGGCGGCGGCAAAGTCGAAGTCCGCCGTGGTGGCAGGCAACGACCCCGAGGAGCAGGCGCCCTTCGGGTCGGTCATCCGGAGGCCTCCGGGGACCTCGACGAGCTCCGGTTGGTACGGGAACCCCTCGGGCGGACACGCCCGGCCGATCAAGTAGTCGGCCATCTTCGGGCTCTCTATGACGGCGCAGGCCGCTTGTGCGGGCTCCAACGCCGGGCCGAACGGCAGCCGGTCGGGGCTCCCGGCGACCGGAGCAGGAATCAGCGGCTCGCCGGCGGCTGCGAATGCAGAGCCTTCAAACAGGAGCATCGCCGAGATGGCGGCAGCGAATAAGCGGATGGCCGGACGAGTGATCGACTGCCGCATACCTAGCGGGTTCCGGCCGGTTTGGCCGCCGCGAGGTCTAGCGCCGAAGTCATGGCGGCTTAGACGCGGGCTTGCATTGAGCGTTACAAATCCGCCGGAAATAGGTGTTCGTGCCCTATCTTTGACAACCCATGTCAAGCGCTGAGAACGACAACCTGTTGGGCCCCCGCCTGCGAATTGCCCTGCGAGACGGCTACGTCCGCCGGGCGGCGCAGGAGACCGAGCGCGAGCTGGAGTCCGAGCAGAACCGCTCGGTGATCAGCATTGCGCAGGTGCTGGGCGACATCGACCAGGCCGGGGGCCGGGCCGACCTGGAGACCCGGATGGGCCAGCTCGAAGAGCAGGTCGAGAGGCTGAGCGCCCGCCCCGGCGAGAGCGACCAGGCCATCGAGGCCAAGATCCACATTCTTCGAACCACCATCGAGAGCGCCCTGGAGGCAATCGTCGTCCCGAAACCCGAGGAGGCCGTGACGCCGGTTGCTCCGCCTTCCGCCGACGCTATGGAGGAGCTCCGGAAGGAGTTCGACGCCAAACTTCAGGCCGCCCGCAGCGACATGAGCTTCGAGGTTCTCCAGATCCAGAAGGAGCTCGAGGAGAGCCGCACCACGGCCGGTGTCTCGATCGACACCCAGACGATCCTGGACGAGTTCGAGGACCGGCTTTACGCCTCCGAGCAGCGCAACTCCAACGCAGCGGTGTACCTGGAGGAGATGATCAACGCTCAGCGGGACCGCATCGACCAGCTCAAGACGCTGCAGGCGGAGTTCGTCGAGCGCATGTCGAAGGAGTTCGCCGGCTTCATGAGGACCCTGGCCGCCCCCGAATAACGCCTGCCGTTCGCCGTACAATTGTGCGATGTCCCTTCCGCCCGAAGCACCCGTCCTCAAGCCCCCGCGTGCCCCCCGCCCCAAGCGCACCGACCCGGCCGAGCGCCGGTTCCCGATCGTCTACCGCCGCCTCACGCGGGCCTACCCGGACGCCAAGTGCGCCCTCAACTTCTCGAACCCCCACGAGATGTTGTTTGCAACGATTCTCTCGGCCCAGTGCACCGACGCCATGGTCAACAAGGTCACCGAGAAGCTGTTCGCCAAGTACCCGACCCTGGAGGACTACGCCTCGGCCGACATCCTCGAGCTGCAGCAGGACGTGAAGCCCACCGGCTTCTTCCGGCAGAAGTCGAAGAACCTGCAGACGACCGCCCGGGTCCTGCTGGAGAAGTTCGACGGCCGGGTTCCGTCAACCATGGCCGAGCTGGTCACCCTCCCCGGCGCCGCCCGCAAGACCGCGAACATCGTGCTCGGAAACTCGTTCGGCAAGGTCGAGGGGATAGCGGTGGACACCCACGTGCGGCGGGTTTCCCAGCGGCTCGGCCTGACCACCAACGAGGACCCGGTCAAGATCGAACAGGACCTGATGGCCCTGGTGCCCAAGAACAAGTGGTTCCAGCTCAGCTACCTGTTCATCGAGCACGGCCGGGCGGTCTGCAAGGCGCCGGTTCCGAAGTGCGGGGACTGCGTGCTGAGCGACATCTGCCCCTCATCGAGGGTCTGATGACCGAGCGCGGGAAGCTGTTCGTCGGCACCTCCGGCTTCGCCTTCAAGGAGTGGAAGGGCCCCTTCTACCCGGAGGGCACGACCGACAAGAAGATGCTGGCGTACTACTCGTCGAAGCTCGGCTCGGTGGAGATCAACTACTCGTTCCGGCGCCTGCCGTCGGAGTCGACGCTTCAGGCCTGGAAGGAGCAGTCGTCGGACGGCTTCCAGTTCACCTTGAAGGCGTCCCAGCGGATCACCCATTGGAAGCGGCTGGTGGACTGCGAGGAGGATGTCGCCGAGTTCGTCCGCCGGGCCCGGATCCTGAATGGCCGCCTGGGCACGATCCTTTTCCAGCTCCCGCCCAACTTCAAGTACGAGCGGGAGAAGCTGGAGTCCTTCGCGGCGGTCCTGCCCCCGGTCGCCCGCTACGCGATGGAGTTCCGGCACGAGTCGTGGAGGGCGGACGAGCCGAAGGAGATCCTGGCGGCCAACAGCATCGCCTACTGCGGAGCCGACACCGACGATCTGGCGCTTACCGAGGTGCCGATCACCGCGCCGCACGTCTACCTGCGGCTTCGCAAGGAGGAGTACGGCGAGGAGGAGCTGGAGAGCTGGGCGTCCAAGGTGTCGACGGTCCTGGATGCCGGCCACGACGTGTACTGCTACTTCAAGCATGAGGGCGGGGGAGTGGGCCCTGCATACGCCCTGGCGGTCGAAAAGGCCGCAGGCGTTCGAAGTTAGTCGACCTCTTCCCAGTCGGGCGCCGGCGGCGCCAGGAAGAACCGCACGTCGCGCCGGACCCCGGCGATGTACGCCACCGCTCCGATGTACAGCGTGACGACCTGAATCGCAATCCAGAACCGTTTGCTGCGTCCCGCCTTCTCCCAGGCATCGGATGGGATGCGGGCCGCGTCGAACACCCCCCAGAGCGGAACCGCCAGGAAGATTCCCAGCAGCACCGCCTCGATAACGTCAAGCTCATTCATCCGCCCTGAACTTACCTCGCCTTGATTCGGTAGGGCGCTATCGTGGATACCTAAGGAGATTGCAATGAACGAGCATCCGGCAGTTATGTACGAGCTGGAGGGCCGTCCCAAGCTCAGCTTCTCCGGCCCCCAGGCGCTGTGGTTCCTGAACCAGCTGCTCAGCAACCAGTTGGAGCAGCTCAACCCGGGCGAGGGCGCCGAGGCGCTCCTGCTGACCCCCAAGGGCCGGATCACCTCGGTGTTCCGCGTGCTGGCCAACGCCCAGGGGGCCCTGGCCGACGCCGACGGCGGCGACCGCCAGGCGCTGTACGACTTCTTCTCCATGCGGATCTTCGCCACGAAGGTCCAGGTGCACGACGTCACGGACGACTTCACTATCCTGCGGGTTCTGGGCCCCCACGCCATGTCGACCGTGGCGAACGGGCTGGAGCTCACCGAGCCGCTGGCGCCCGAGCCCCATGCCAACCTAAGCGTCGGCTCTGCGGTCCTGGTCACCCTGGCGCCGCCTCTGGAGGGCCTGGACATCTGGGTCCCCCCCAACCGCAAGCCGGACATTCTCGAGTTATTGGAACGATGTAACGTCCGGACGGCCTCCCGTCACGAATACGAGGTGATGAGAGTTCAAGCCGGCGCCCCGGCGTTCGAAAGCGACCTCGAAGCAGGCTACCTCCCGCAGGAGGCCGCACTCGAACGGGCGGTCCACTTCAAGAAGGGCTGCTACCTGGGGCAGGAGGCCGTGGCGATGGCACAGCGGGGGCGGGTCAAGAAGCGCCTCCGCCACCTGTCGTTCACCGGCGAGCCGGTGCTGGGCGAGATCACCTACGAAGGCGCCCCGGCCGGCACGGTTACCAGCGTCTCCGACGGCTTCGGCATCGCAATGGTCAAAACCTCGGTGCCCCTGGAGGCCGAGGTGACGGTCGAAGGGGTCACCGCCACGGTGCACGAGCTGCCCGGCACGATCTACGGCCCAAGCGTCCCGAGCGCACGCGAGTTGCGGGAACGGCTGCAGAGCTCCGAGTGACCCCATGAGCCGCAGGAGCATCTTCCTAAAGGGCGTAGTCGCCATGGGCTCCGCCCTCCTGGTGGTCTTCGGGGCCCAGAGCCTGCTCCCGCTGGTTTCCTACCCCCCGGCCCGAATCGCCGCGCTGGTCCTGGCTGTGGTCCCGGGCGACTTCTCGACCCTGATGATCGAGCGCCTCGGCCCGCTTGCCCTTCGGGGCTTCGGAATCGGTGTGAACGTTGCGGTCCTGATCGCCGCCGGGTTTATCTCCACCTGGATCTACAGGGCGGATAGTGACGCCGGAAAGGCCCGTCGTGCGATAGCCGTCGGCCTGGCGACCCTGGTGGGCTCGATCCTCCTCGCCCTGGGGGACGTCGGCGGCCTGTCGCTGGTCGAGGTGGTCATCTACGCGGCGGCGGCCCTGGTCTTCGCCGTTGTGGTCCTGGACATCCCGCTGCTGGCGGCGGTTGAGCCGAGACGGGTCGAGGGCGACGAGACCCCGCTGGACGCTATCTCCCGGTCCCGGCGGCGGTTCGTCACCCGGGCCGGCTGGGGCCTCGGCATCCTGCTCGCCGGCGGCAGCGTGCTGCGGGCGGTGCTGAAGAGGAGCAACACGCCGAAGGTCAAGATCGTGGAGGCGGCGCAAAAGTACTCCGTCCCCGACGGCGGCGACTTCCCGCTCATCCCCGGTCACAGCCCCGAGATCACCTCGGTCGAGGACTTCTACAACGTGGACATCAACATCGTGAAGCCGGTGGTCGACCACCTGGACTGGAAGCTCAAGATCCACGGATTGGTCGAGAACCCCTACTCGCTCGACTACACATCGATGCAGAACGACTTCGAGGTCGTCGAGATGGCCCACACGCTCACCTGCATCTCCAACACGGTGGGCGGCGACCTGATCGGCACCGCCATCTGGCGGGGTGTGCGCCTGAAAGACGTGCTGGAGCGGGCGGGGCTGAAGGACGGGATCGTCGACATCGTCTTTAGAGGGGCCGAAGGCTACTCGGACTCGGTGCCGCTCGCCGAGGCGATGCAGAGCGACACCCTGCTGGTCTTCGGCATGAACGGCGAGGCGCTGAACACCGAGCACGGCTTCCCGGCCCGCATCATCGTTCCCGACATCTACGGGATGAAGAACGTGAAGTGGCTGACCGAGGTGGAGGCGGTCGACGTCGACTACCAGGGCTACTGGATGGTCCGCGGCTGGAGCGACGAGGCCCAGGTCAAGACCCAGTCCCGGTTCGACGTCCCGTCCGACACCGCGACCGTGAAGCGTGGCGCCCGGCTGGCCGGCGTGGCGTGGGCCGGGGACCGGGGCATCCGCCGGGTCGAGATCTCCACCGACCGGGGAAAGACCTGGAAGCCGGCGGTGCTAAAGCGTGAGCTGTCCAACCGCACCTGGCGGCTGTGGGCCGCAGAGCTGGAGTCGGGAACCGGCCAGGTCCGGGTGATGGTGCGTGCCGTCGACGGGGAGGGCGATGTCCAGACCGCCGAGGGCTCCCGCCCGCATCCGTCCGGGGCCACCGGATATCACCTGCTGGATCTGACCGTCGAGTAGAGGTCTGGCCCAAACAGACGTAGGCTGCTAGCTTGGCTTTCTCGAGCCCAAGGGGACACGTTGCTACCAACCCTGTTTTCGATCGGCGGCCTGGATGTGCCGACCCACTCCTTCTTTCTGACCCTGGGCATCCTGACCGCGGTCCTGGTGATGGTCTATGAGGCCCGGCGGAGTGCCCGGCTGGACCAGGAGCTGGTGGCGGTCATGGCGGGCACCCTGCTGTTCGGCGCCGTCGGAGCGAAGCTCGCCACGGTCTGGCAGTACGTCCGCCTGAGCCCGGACCCCACACTGTTCGGGGCGCTGGTCGACGGCGGCAAGAGCATCCTCGGCGGCCTGGCCGGCGCCTACATCGGGGCCCTGGTCACCAAGAAGATCGTCGGCTACCAGGGGAAGACCGGCGACCTGTTCGCCCCCGGCATCGCCCTCGGGATGGCGGTCGGCAGGATCGGCTGCTTTTTGACCGAGCAGATCGGGACCCCCACCTCACTTCCCTGGGGCATCTCCGTCGACGCATCCACGGCGGCCCGCCTCCCCGGCAGCGTCGACCCGGGTGTCGCCATGCACCCGTCGTTCCTCTACGAGATCGCTTTCCAGCTGGTGATCTTCGCCGTGCTGTGGCGCCTGAGAGACCGCATACCTGTGCCCGGCGAGCTGTTCAAGATCTACCTGCTCGCTTACGCGGTCTTCCGTTTCGGTGTCGAGTTTGTGCGGGGCAACGAGGTCATGTGGTCGGGACTCAGCGGGTCACAGCTGTTCCTGATCCCGTCGACGATCCTGCTGCTGGGGTACTTCTACCGGCAGATTTCGCGGGGCGCCTATGCAGGCGGCGTTTCGAAGATGCGCCCTGCAGGGGAGCCGGCGTGAGCGCGGGGATGCCGCTGCGGGAGGACCGAATCCGCCGGTACGTCAACGCGTTCTGCCCCCACTGCCACGAGGAGGACCCCTTCCGGCCTCTGGACCAGGTCGAGCGGCTCTCCGGCTACCTGGCCGAGGCCGGGGGGAGGGTCTGGCTCGTGCGGGGGTGCCCGGTCCACGGCAAGGTGACCACGATGTACGACGAGAACCCGGAAATGCTCACCTACCTGGAGAAGTGGACGGCTCCGACCAAGGTCCACGGCCCGGATACCCCGAACAACTTCACGCCGGTCCCCGCCGGCTACCTCCAGGGGCTCGGCGAGCTGCAAACCCAGCACACCTGCATCCTGCTCGAGGAGATCATCCACAAGTGCAACCTGAACTGCCCCACCTGCTTCGCCGGGTCGTCGCCTGATCTGGCGGGCATCGTCCCGGCACGGGAAGTCATGGACAACATCGACCAGCGCCTGGAGCGGGAGAACGGCCGGCTCGACGTGCTGATGATCAGCGGGGGTGAGCCCACCATCCACCCGGAATTCCTCGACATCCTGAAGGCCACCATGCAGCGGGACATCATCCGGGTGCTGATTAACACCAACGGCATCCAGGTCGCCCGGGACGACGCACTGGTCGGGTTCCTGGAGAAGCACCGGGACCGCTTCGAGGTCTACCTGCAGTTCGACGGGTTCAAGCTGTCGACCCACCAGCACCACCGCAACGCCGACCTCAGGCGGATCAAGCGGCAGGCGGTCGAGCGCCTCAGCGCGGCAGGGGTGTTCACGACGCTG
>DASTUJ010000056.1 GCA_035759705.1 Actinomycetota bacterium
AGCTCGGTGATGGTTTCCTGCTCGATCGGGACGTCCGACATGATCTGGCCGTGCACCAGCGTGTCGCCGGAGCGCACGAGGATCGTGCTCAGGTAGGTCCTCTGCTCGTCGACTGTCAGCGTCGCCTGCGTGGCGACCCGGTCGTCCCCCACCCTTCCGATATCCACGAGCTCGCCCGGGGTGTAGGTCTGGATCTGCCCGTCGCTGCCTACCGCCTCCACCGGTTCGCACTCCTCCGGCTTCTTCCGGACGTTCCCGACCAGCTCCTTGGCGTCCGACCCGTCCATCGCCACCACGACCTCCGACACCGCCGCCACGTCGCCCACGAAGGCGGCCGCCAGGCGGTTGGCAAAGCCGGCCGGCTGGGGGACCACGGTGCCGCACACTCCTCGCAGCTCGGGACCCTGGTAGTCGGGCAGCTCCAACGGGGATAGCCGGCGCATCGCCCCGAGGCCGGGGACCTTCAACAGGTCGACCGCCCTCACGATGCCGAGCTCCAGCTCCTGGCTCTTCACGGGTTCGGGCTCCCCGCCCCGTCCCGGCGGCCTGCACGCGGCGGCCACGCAAAGTAGCAGGACCAACGCGGGCATAACCAACCTGGGGTTCTTCATGTACATATCCTGCCACCGATAGCGTCCGGAGCATAGCGAAAACTTACAGCGACGGCCTCAGCTCACGAAGTACTGCCTCTGGTGCGATCGCTCGGTGTCACCGAAGTACCCTTTCCACCAGTCGTCCATGCGCAGGTGGCTCGGCGGGGTGTCGGAGGTCTTGGCGTTCTTGGAGGCCGCCCACTCCCGGAATGCAAAGTGGTTGTACATCCGCATGAACTCGCCTAGGTAGATCTCGGCGACCCGCTTGTTGCCCCTGATCACCAGCATGTTCTCGTCGTTGTCGGTGGTCGACGATGCGCTGAAGTTCGCCGAACCGGTCACCACAATCGGATCCGGGCCGAGGGGGTCGATGAGCATGTACTTGGTGTGGAGGTACTGGACCGCATGGTTCAGGCCGGAGAGCCGCTCCTCCAGCCACCGGTCGAACAGGTTCAGCTGCAGGTGGGCGCCGACAGCAAAGCGGTTCTCCGGCCGGAAGCGGAGCCTGGCGATGGCCTTCTCGGCGGCATCCCTGTCGGGCCCGGCCTTCATCGGCCGGACCGTCTTCTCCAGCAGGGCGTAGCGCATGTTCGCCTTGCTGCTCCGGTACACCTCCTGGAACCCCTCGTGCATCCCGAAGGCGAAAGTGGCGAACAGGCCGTCCTTCGCACCTGCGGCCAGGGAGATGTACCAGTCGAGCGCCTGGAGGCTGTCCCGCGGGCTGAAGATCGGCGTGGTCCCCACCGGCGGGAGACCGGCAGGCACGGGGAATTCGGTCACCAGAGCCGGTTTCAGCTGCTTGGAGCCCGGGTCGGCTGCGAGCAGGTCCCAGTAGCGGTGGTACGCCTTGGCGGTAGCCGGCTCCTGGACTATGTGGACCCCATTCGAGTGCCCGAAGATGCCTCCGGCCGTGAAGTTGGTCCCGCCGGTGAGGACCGAGGTGGGCTCCCCTCCCTCCAACAGGACGATGAACTTGTTGTGGGTCAGCTCGCTGGCGTTGGACTCCCGGGGGAAGCACAGGTCGTCGATGCCGGCCGCCTTCACCGCCGCCGCGTTCTTGGCGCCCGGAGTCTTCTTCCGGTGGTCGTAGACGATCTTCACGTCCACGCCCCGTTTGCGTGCATCGTCCAGAACCTTCAGGAACGGCTGGTAATGGAACTCGTAGGCGCAAACCCGCAGCCCGAATCCGGGGCCGGTCGCCTGGTCGACGAAGCCGGTCATCGCCTCGTACAACCCTCTGGACAGCCAGTCGAAGGCCGCCTTGCCGACCTCGTCGGGCTTTCGGTTGCCGAAACGCCGGGCGTACTCCTGGGAGGCGCCGGCCCCCCGGTTGAAGTAGACGTCGTGCGTGCCGCCTTCGGGGGTCTCGGTCTGGATGCGAACCGTGACCTCGGCGGTCTGCTGCAGGTCGGCCGGCTCGCCCTTCAGCGCCACGATGCGGTAGGTGTAGTCGTGCCCGGGCTTGGCGGTCAGGTCGGACCACGTGAAGCCCTGGATCGGGTGCGCCCGGGTGGAGTACTTGGCCCCCGGCGGGAAGCCGGGGTCGGTCGCCTCGAAGGTCTTGAGACCCTCGACCCAGGAGGCCTCCTCCTCGCCGTGGTCGGTCCGGTGGATGCCGAACCCCCGCAAGCCCTGGCAGTCCGCCTGGTCCAAGTCGATGCCGAGCAGCACGACGTTGGTGCCGGCGATCGCCTGCAGCGTCAGTCCCTGGCGCTTCTTCTTTACTTTCATTCCGCGGTCCACGCTATGCCGTCGGCGGGCCGGAGGAAAGTTCCTAACTCCCCTATTTTCCGCTGCGAATGTGCTCAGCCACGCGTTGAAGTGGTTCGGTGACAAAATGAACCCATGAAAAAGCGGCGGCTGCTTGTTTTCCTGATGGTCCTGCCGGCCCTGGTCGGTGCCGGATGCTCCTCCAACGAAGAGCCCGCCAGCGACCTGCCGGAGGGCAAGGGACTGTTGACCGAAGCCGCAGATGCTCTCGACGGAGTGAACACCATGCAATTCGTCCTCAAGGTCGAGGGTGACCGGCCCTCCAACTTCCAGATCACCGACGCCGAAGGCACGATCACCCGGGAGGGGTCCGTTTCCGCCACCGCCAAGGTGCTGCAGGCGGGCACGCTGGTGGAGTACGAGTACATCGTGGTGAACAAGATCCCGTACCTGAAGGGCCCGACCGGCGGCTTCCGCCAGGTCCCCGAAGCCATTTACAGCCGGATCTTCGACCCCACCGGCCTGCTGACCGGCGAACGCAGCCTGCCGAACGCCCTGCGCGAGGTCGAAAACGCCGAAACCGAGGACACCGAGGAGATCGACGGCGTCGACACCTACCGGGTCAAGGGCGAGTTGGACCCGACGCAGGTGGAGGGCCTGTCGCTGCTGGCCTCCGGAGTCGAAGGGGAGGCCACCATCTGGGTGAACCGGGAGACCAAGGAGATGGCGCGGGCACGCGTCCCGTTCACGGTCTCGGGCACCGAGGGCGAGACCGTCGTAACCGTGTCGCTCTCCAGGTTCAACGAGCCGGCGGACATCAAAGCCCCCGTCTAGTGCAGATGTTGCCCCGCCGCCGCCTGGCCGCCGGGGTGTCGTCGGTAGCCGTTCTCCTTGCGGCGCTCGACGCCTACGTCGTCGTCACCGTCATGGTCGACGTCATGCGGGACATGGGCATCCCCATCGAGCACCCGGAGCGGGCAACCCCTATCGTCACCGCCTACCTGCTCGGCTACGTCGCTGCGATGCCGCTGCTCGGGCAGCTGTCGGACCGGGTGGGGCGGGCCCGGGTCATCCAGGGCTGCCTGCTGGCGTTTGCGGTTGGGTCGGTCATCTCTGCGGTGGCGCCGACCCTGCCGGTGCTGGTCGCCGGCCGCCTGGTCCAGGGAGCCGCCGGCGGCGCCCTGCTGCCGGTGACCTTTGCAGTGATCAGCGACCTTTGGGAGCCGCGCTCCCGGCCCCTGCCGCTGGGGCTGGTGGGGGCGTCCCAGGAGCTCGGGAGCGTCCTGGGACCGCTGTACGGCGCCGGCCTGGCGGCGCTCGCCGGGTGGCGCAGCGTCTTCTGGGTAAACCTCCCGCTGGCCGGGCTGGCGATGCTGGCCGTCCACCGCGGCCTGCCCCGGGAAAGCGGCAGGAGCGACCTGAAGGTCGACCTCGGCGGCGGGCTGCTGCTGGCGTTCAGCCTGGGGGCTCTGATCGTGGGCCTGTACAACCCGGACCCTTCGCAGTCCGTACTGCCCGACTGGGGCGTCCCGGTTCTGGCCGTGGCAGCCCTGGGCCTGGCCGCATTCTTCGTCTGGGAGCGAAGGTCGTCCAGCCGCTTGATCGACATGACCACTGTTCACACCCGCCCGTTCGCCGCGGCGCTCGGCTGCAGCTTTTTGTCCGGCGTGGCCCTGATGGCGACGCTGGTCGACGTCCCCCTGCTCGCACGCACCCTCCTCGGCGAGGACAGCCTGGGGGGAGCGCTGATCCTCTCCCGCTTCCTGGCGGCGCTGGCGCTGGCCGCGGTGGCCGGCGGGCTGCTCACACGCAGGGTCGGCGAACGCCCGGTGGCCGCCGGCGGGCTGCTGGTTGCCGCAGCCGCCTACTTCCTGATCTCCCGCTGGCCGGTGGAGATCCTGGACGCCGGGTACCGTCTGGGACCGCTGACCGTCTCCCGGATGAGCTTCGACCTGATCCTGGCGGGCCTGGGCCTGGGCCTGATCATCGCCCCGCTGGCCTCGGTCGCCCTTCGATCGTCGGCTCCGGAGCAGCACGGGGTGGTTTCGGCGACGGTGGTGGTGGCCCGGATGATGGGGATGCTGATCGGAATCGCCGCGCTGGGGGCCGCCGGCGTCTACCGGTTCCAGCAGCTGACGAAGGACGTGGCGCCGCCACTGCCCTTCGAGTTGAGCGCCGGCGAGTTCCAGAGACAGCTGGCCGCCTACGAAGAGGCGGTCAGGGCCGCGCTCCACATCGAGTACGGCGAGCTGTTCCTGATCACCTCGGTCGTATGCCTGGCGGGATCACTGGTGGCGCTTGCCCTCGGGAGCAGGCAGCCGGAAGCGGACCAGACCGCCTAGCGCCGGCGCAGCGGGGGGACCTCGAGGCCTTGGGCCGAGTCTTCAATCAGTTGCCGGAGGCGTTTGGCAACCGTTTCCGCCCGCTTGGCGCTGGTCACCCAGAAGATCGCCGACTTCCGGTACGACGGCGCAGCGGCCTGGAACCACTCCCAAGCCGCCGGGCTCGCCCGGAACTCGGCCTCCTGCTCCTCGGTCAGGGTCGCCAGGTGGCGCTGCTCGTAGGAGTAGACACCCGAGCGGGCCTCCTGGCGCTTTTCGAATGCCGCCAGGCCGGCCGGGCGCATCAGGCCCTGCTCGGTCAGCTGGGCGACCTTGGCGATGTTGATTGCGCTCCAGTTGCTCTTCGGCCGGCGGGGGGTGAAGCGGATGGTGTGGGCCTCGTCGCCCAGAGAGCGGCCCTTGCCGTCGATCCAGCCGAAGCACAGTGCCTGGTCGACCGACTCGGACCAGGTCATGGACGGCTTGCCCGCCTTCTTTTTGTAGTACCCGACCAGCACCTCGTCGGCAGTCTCGTGGTTCTCCTCCAGCCAGGTCCGGAAGTCTTCGGGCGCCGGGAAGAAGATCGGGTCCACCCGGCTACTCTTTTGCGCCGGCCAGCCGGAGCTCGCCTTCGGTCCCCGGAGCGACGTTCGCGGCTCCCGGAATCAGGCAGCGCACCACGGAGGTCGCCGGCACCAACTCCGTCCTCTCGCAATCGAAATCGGACCCGTCGAGGCGAACCGATGCTCCGACGATCAGATCCGGCAGCCCGGAGCCTGCCGGGGCGGGTGCGACCAACTCAAATCCCGGGGCCTGGATCTCCCCGACCACCCGCTCGATCTCGCTGGCGCCGTCCGGCACCCGGTTGGCTTTGATCCGGACCACGCCGTCGTGCAGGGCCCTGCCCTGCGCGATGCCCGACTCCAACTGGCGGATCTGTGCCGCCAGGATTGCCGGCGCCCGCTGGAGCTCTACCATCCGCCGCTGCGCCTCATAACGCTTCCACGCCAAAGCGGCATTCGCGTTGTCCATCAAAAGGGTCGCCTCGCTCACACTTTCCCTGAGCGCGTTCATCCGGGTCTGGTGGTGGAGCTTGCCCAGCTGTACCGCGGCTCCGTAGGCCCTCGCCTCGACAGGGTCCCCGAAAGCCTGGAGCCGGAGAAGGGTTTGTTCGGCGACCCTGATGCCTGCGGCGCCCTCCGCCTCGGCGGCGTCGAGGCGGCGCACGGCCTCCGCGCGTGCTTCAGTGGCGCGGGCGGCGGCATCCTCCTCAGGGCGAAAGTCGGGCGGAGGCGCCTGCTGAGCGTTCTTCAGTTCAAGGGCGGCTGCCTGCTCCCTAGCACGAAGCTCGTCGAGCTGTTTCGAGACCCCCTGTTTCATCTCGCGGTAGAGCGCGTCGCCCTCCTTGACCAGCGCGCCATCCTTGACCAGCCACTGGACAACGGAACGGGAGGTTATGCCGGTCAGAGGGGTCGCGGGAACCGGTTCGACGGTCCCCCTCAAAACCACCGGCCCCGCCGCCTCCCGGGTGGCTGCCACCGGAACCGGGTCTGACCCGGGATCGTCGTTGCCGGCGATTCCCACCGGCGCAGCGGTCGCCAACGCCAGGATGACCGCCCCCAGAATCGGGTACCGGCGGCGCCGTACGGCCATAAGAGCGCGCGCGATACTCACCAGCCAGGGGGGCCAAACATTTTCCCAGAATAGGCAGCGAGGCGGCAGTTGTACAGAAAGCCGGTCGCCTACCGGTGAATCGCCTCAGGAGGAAGGCTTGGGGTCGTGGACCCTTTCGTTCTCCAGCAGGCCTTTGGTGACGGCGACGAACATCCCATCGGTCCCTGCGACCTCGATCTCGGTTTCGTCCGTCTCCCCTTCTCTGACCACCAGGCCCCTGGTGGCCGAAAGCATCTCCACGGCTCCCGCCGGCACGACCAGCACGTCGTTCAGCTGCTCGACCGCCACCCTCAACTCGGCTTCCTGGCCGTCCTCGACCTCGGGACCGGCGCTGAGGAAACAGCGAACCCGGGCGTCCGATTCGCCGCCCTCCCGCTCGGTTCGGTCACATGCAAACTCGGAGGGCCCGTCGGGCAGCCGCACGGCGGCAGCGCTTATCGGATCGGGCAGCTGCGTTAGCTGATCCGGTTCGACTCGGGCCTCCATGACCAGACCGGGTGGTTGGAGCCGGCCGATCACCCGGTCGGCAGCGGTTTCCCCCGCGGGAACTTTTCTGGCGTCGATCCGAACGACGCCGCTGTGTTCGGCCGTGCCCTGGGCGATGCCCGACGACGCGCGGCGCAGTGCAGCGGTAAGAGCCGCCGCAGCCCTCCGCAACTCCGGCAGCCGGCTCTGCGGCGCAGCGCTGGGGACGGGGGCCGCCGGCTGGCCGGCGAGGGCCTCGTTCAACCGGTCGGTGGCCGCGTTTATCTGAACCCGGACCTCGTTGGATCGGTTCAACCGCTCCGTGACGGCGGCGTCCCTCGCCTGGACGGCTGCCTGGATCTCCTCTTCGGTCCCCCGCGCCCGGGCCTCGGTCAACCGTTGCTCGGCTGCGCCGACTGCGGCGTCCCCCTCCGCTTCGACGGCCTCCAGGCGCCGGACCGCCTCCGCACGCTCCTCGGTCGCCCGGGCAACGGCTCCTGCGTCTGGAATCGGGGTGGGCGAAGGGGGCGGGGGCGACGCCTCCGCTCTCCTCAGCTCCTCGATCGCCTCCTGCTCCTGCTTCCGCAGCCTTTCGAGCTCCGCAGGGTTGTCGACCCGCATCTCCCGGTAAAGCGGGTCACCCTCGTCGACCTGTTCCCCGTCCTCGACGAGCCACTCGACCTCGGAGCCCGGGGTCAGGCCGGTCAGAGGGGTGGCCGGAACAACATCGAACGCGCCCTGGAAGATGACCACGGTGGTAAGGGTTCGCCTGGTGACTGCAACCAGCGGCTGGTCGCCGGAACCCGTGTCTTCCGCGCTTTGGACGATAACGACGGTGGCGGCAGCTATTGCGACTGCGATGAGGGCCCCGAGGAGGGCTTTTCTTCTATGCCGGACGACCCGAAGCACCCGAGCGACCGGTGTCAGCTACTGAATCTGAAGGGTGGCATTTCGCCAAGAATAGGTAGCGGAGGGGCGGAAGTACAGGACTGCCGGGGTGGCCTTACGGCCGGATTTCCCTTTGTCCGAGCGCCAGGAGCACCGGGGCCAGGCTGGCCAGGTCGCCCTTGAGGTAGAGGCGCCGGCCGTACACGTCCTCCAGCCTGATGCGGCTGGGGATGAAGGCGTGGGTGTTGACGGACACCGAGTGGATCTCGGACCAGCGAAGGTAGCGGGCGGAGCCCCGGTAGAAGTGGGCCTCGACCCCGTACGGTCCGACGTTTACGTCCCGGACCAGGCGCACGAAGGGCAGGAAGACAACCAGCAGGCCGGCGGTTTCCATCGAAGCGAACTGGAAAGCGGTCACGGCGACCTCGCCGAGAGACATGGCGTAGAGGTTGGCGAGGATGAAAAGCGCCGCCAGGGTGCCGGGTCCGGCCCAGATCAGGCGGGCGTGGTTGGGTCGCTGCTGGGCAACTTGGCCTTCGACCTTTACCACCACGGTGTTCCCCCTTAAAGCTTTTCCCCTGCCTGCTGTATCGGCAGGAAGTCCATGCTGTTAAGAGGTATTCGCCGCCAAACCCTTACAGGTTTGCTGCGTTTTTGTACCGAACCGGGATGCCCTTCCGCGCCATGTGGTCCTTTACCTGGTTGATGCGCAGCTCGCCGAAGTGGAAGAGCGACGCGGCCAGGACCGCGTCGGCCCGCCCGTCGGTGATCGCCTCGGCGAAGTGGTCCAGGGTTCCGGCGCCCCCGGAGGCGATGACCGGCACGTTCACCAGGCCCGAAACCGCGCGGAGCAGCTCGTTGTCGAAGCCGCTTTTGGTCCCGTCGCGGTCCATCGAGGTAAGCAGGATCTCCCCCGCTCCCCCGGCGACGCAGTCCTCGGCCCACTTCAGGGCGTCGATCCCGGTCGGCTTGCGGCCCCCGTGGGTGAAGACCTCCCAGCCGCCGGTGCCGTCGGTGCGGCGGCGGGCGTCGATAGCCACCACCATGCACTGGGCGCCGAACTTGTCGGCCCCCTCCCGGATCAGGGCCGGCCGCTCGATCGCGGCGGTGTTGACCCCGACCTTGTCTGCCCCCGCCCTCAAAAGCCGGCGCATGTCGTCGATGGTGCGGACTCCTCCGCCGATGGTCAACGGGATGAACACCTGCTCGGCGGTGCGGTGGGCCAGGTCGACGATCGTGTCCCGGGCCTCGTGCGACGCGGTGATGTCCAGGAACACCAGCTCGTCGGCGCCCTCGCGGTCGTAGGTCGCCGCCAGCTCCACCGGGTCCCCGGCGTCGACCAGGTTCACGAAGTTGATGCCTTTGACCACCCGCCCGTCATGGACGTCCAGGCACGGGATGACCCGTTTAGCGAGAGTCACGAGTCGAGCTTGGCCTGTGCCTCGGCCAGGTCGATGTTGCCGTTGTACAGCGCCTTGCCGACGACTATCCCCTCCAGGCCCTTGGGGGCCAGGGTCGCCAGCGCAACGAGGTCGTCGGTGTTCGTCACTCCGCCGGCGGCTATCACCGGGATCGACACCGCGTCGAGGACCTCCTCGATCGCCGGCAGGTTGGGCCCGGTCAGGGTCCCGTCCCGCTCGATGTCGGTGAACATGATGCGGCGGACCCCGGCGTCGACCATGCGGTTCAGAGCCTCCAGGGTCGGCATGCCGCTCCCTTCGGTCCAACCGCCGACCCGCACGGTCCCGGCGCGGGTGTCGAGCGAAGCCACCAACTGGTCGCCGAACTCGGTGGTCGCTTCGGCCAGCCACTTGAAGTCCATGGACTTGGTTCCGACGCATACCCGGGTCACCCCGAGCTCGACCCAGCGGTCGATGGCCTCCAGGGACCGGATGCCCCCGCCGATCTGCACCGGGACCTTGGCGGCCTCGATGATTCGGCCAATCGGCTCGGAGTTGTCGATGCCGGTTCCGGTGGCGCCGTCGAGGTCCACCAGGTGCAGCCACCGGGCACCCCGGGCCTCCCACTCCAGTGCGGCGGCGACCGGGTCCTGCCCGTAGATCGTCTTCTGCCCCATGTCGCCCTTGGTGAGCCGCACGACCTCACCGGCGACCATGTCCACGGCCACCAGAATCACCGGAGGGTTCAAGAGATCTCCTCCAGAAGGCGGCGGTAGAGCGCCAGCCCGTCGTCGCTGGACTTCTCGGGGTGGAACTGGACTCCGTAGACGTTGCCGTCGTGGACCGCGGAGGCGAACTGCACGCCGTAGTCGGTCCGGGCGGAGACCACCCGCTCATCGGTGGGCACGCAGTAGTAGGAGTGGACGAAGTAGAAGTACCGGTCGTCGAACTCCCCGAACACCGGCGAGTCGCCCGCCGACAGGGTGTTCCACCCCATGTGGGGGACCTTGAGCGAGGTGTCGAACTGCTCCACCCGCCCCTTCAGGATCCCGAGGCCCTTGGCGTCGCCCTCGTCGGACTCCTCGAACAAAAGCTGCATGCCGACGCAGACGCCCAGCAGAGGGCGCCCCCCGGCGGCCCAGTCGACCAGGAAGTCCTTCAGCCCGAGCTCGGCCAGGTTCTCCATGCCGTGGGAGAAGTGGCCTACGCCGGGAAGGACCAGCAGGTCGGACTGCTCGAGCTCGGCCGTCCGGTCGGAAACCGAGACGGTCCCCCCGGCGTGCTCTATGGCTTTCGAGACACTGGCGAGGTTTCCCATTCGGTAGTCCACGACGCCGACCTTCAACATGCTCCTTCTGGGTAAGGGGTCGGCGTCGGGCGTCGGTAGTCGACAACGCCGACTTTCAAAGGACTCCCTTTGTGGACGGAACTGCATCGCCCCGCCGGGGGTCCCGTTCGACGGCAATGGCCAGCGCCTGCGCCATCGCCTTGAAGACGCCCTCCACGATGTGGTGCGAGTTCCTGCCGTCCTGGAGCTTGATGTGCAGGGTCATCCCGGCGGTCCGGGTGAGTGCCATGAAGAACTCCTCGGTGAGCTCGGGGTCGTAGTTGCCGATGGCCTCGGCGGGAACCGGGACGGAGTAGCTGAGCAACGGACGGCCGGACAGGTCGAGCGCCACCTGCACCAGGGCGTCCTCCATGGGTACCAGCGCCCAGCCGTAGCGCCGGATGCCCTTTTTCTCCCCCAGCGCCTCGGTGAGGGCGTTGCCCAGGCAGATACCGGTGTCCTCGACCGTGTGGTGGGAGTCGATCTGGAGGTCGCCGGTCGCCTCGACGTCGAGGTCGATCAGCGAGTGGCGGCCGAGCTGGTCCAGCATGTGGTCGAAGAAGCCCACGCCGGTGTGGATGTTTGTCCTGCCCGTGCCGTCGAGGTCGACACGAAGCTTGATCTGCGTTTCCCGGGTCTGCCTCGAGACCTCGCCTATCCGGCTCACCGGGGGGTCAGCAGGGTGGAGAGCGCCTCGAGGAACTTCTCGTTCTCCTCGTGGGTCCCCACGGAGACTCTGAGGCAGTTCTCGCAGCCGGGGGTCTCGGAGAAGTCCCGGAGCAGGATGCCCCTGTCGAGCAGGTCCTGCCAGACCTCGGTCGCCGGCCGGCTGTCGCAGCGGAAAAGGATGAAGTTGGCCTCAGAGGGGAAGGCGGTGACCCCGCGCAGGCTGGTCAGCTCGTCGTACATCTTGGTCCGCTCGAAGGCGATGGTCTCGATGGTCCCCATGATCTCGTCGGCGTGGTTGAGCGCGGTGAGCACCGTCGCCTGGCTGAGGGCCGAGAAGTGGTACGGCAGGCGGACCTTCTGGACCTCCTCGATGATCCGGGGCGGCGCCACCAGGTAGCCGATGCGGGCACCGGCCAGCCGCCAGGACTTCGAGAAGCTGCGGGTGATCACCAGGTTGTCGCACTCCTCGACCAGGCGCAGATGGCCCCGGCCGGAGAACTCGACGTACGCCTCGTCCAGGATGACAAGCGCCGGCGACGCCTCGCAGATCGCGATGACCTCCTCGGCGCTGTTGGAGTTGCCGGTGGGGTTGTTGGGCGAGCAGAGGAAGACCACGTCCGGGCGGTGCAGCTGGATGGCCTCAATCGACGCTTCCGGGTGGATCGTGAAGTTGGGGTTGCGGCGGGCCCTCAGGTGCCGGGTGCCGCTGATGCGGGTGATCTGGCCGTGCATGCCGTAGGTCGGCTCGAAGGTCATGACCTTGCGTTCGGGGCCGCCGTAGGCCAGCAGCAGCTGCAGGATGATCTCGTTGGAGCCGTTCGCCAGCCACACCCGGTCGGTCAGGGTTTTGAGGTACTCGGCGAGCTTCTCCCGCACCTCGGTGAAGTCCCGGATCGGGTAGCGGTTGAGGTTGAGGCCGGCCACCCGCTGGCGGAGCTCCTCGTTGAACGCCTCCGGCGGGCCGTAGGGGCTTTCGTTGGTGTTGAGCTTGACCGGCGCGTCCATCTGCGGGGCGCGGTAGGGCTTGAGGTCGGCTAGGTCGCTTCGACCCTCGGGAGCGAGGCGGAGGTCTTGATCGTTCACCCTTCCACTCTACTTCCTAAGTGGGCGGCTCCTCGGCGAATCGAGCCCGGACCGCGCGGTTGTGGTTCACCAGGCCCTCGGCTTCGGCCATCGCCTGGATGTGGTCGGCCGCTGCGGCCAGCGACTCCTTGGTGTGGCGGATGACCGCCGAGGTCCGCTGGAAGTGGCTCGTGCGGAGGCCAGACGCCCACCTTGCGCCGCCCCCGGTGGGGAGCACGTGGTTGGAGCCGGCGACGTAGTCGCCGAAGGGAACCGGGGACCAGATGCCGACAAAAACCGCTCCGGCGTACTTGAAGCGTTCGTACTCGTCCTCGGCCCCTTCGAACAGCAGCTCGAGGTGTTCGGGGGCGAACTCGTTGATCACCTCGGCGGCCTGCTCCAGGTCCCGGACCGCCACGCCGACTGCACCCCGGTCCAGCGCCGCCCGCAGGCTGTCGGAGGCTTCTATCTCGGACAGGATCAGCGTCAACTCCAGCGCCACCGCGACCAGCGTCTCCTCCTTCCAGGTGACCAGGGCGAAGGTGCCGTCGGGGCCGTGCTCGGCCTGGGCGATCAGATCGAAGGCGATCACCCGGGGGTCGGCCTCGCCGTCGGTGACCACGGCGATCTCGCTGGGCCCGGCGATGGAGTCGATGCCCACCATCCCGGCCACCTGCTGCTTGGCCAGGGCGACGTAGATGTTGCCGGGACCGACGATGACCTCGACCTTGGGGATCGACTCGGTCCCGTACGCCATGGCGGCGATGGCCTGGGCGCCGCCGACCCGGTAGACCTCGGTGACGCCGGCGACCTTGGCGGCGGCCAGCGTTGATTGGGGAAGCGATCCGTCGGCTGCGGGCGGTATGCATAGAGCGATCTCCGGCACACCGGCCACGGCTGCCGGAATGGCGGTCATGAGAACGCTTGAGGGGTAGGCGGCTCGGCCGCCGGGGACGTAGCATCCGGCCCGGGCGACCGGGTGGACGGTTTCGCCCATCAGGCCGCCCCCGATCTCGGCCTCCCATGGCTTGAGGGCCTGGTGTTCGGCGAAGGTCCGGATTCGGCTCGCGGCCTCCTGGAGGGCGGCGATCAGCTCCGGAGGGCTGGCGTCGAAGGCGGCGTCGATCTCTTCCTGCGGCACCCGGAGGGCGTCGAGCTTGACCTTGTCGAAGCGCTCGGTCAGCTCGAAAAGAGCCCGGTCGGCCTCGTCGATGACCTTCTGGACGATCTCGCGGACGGCGTCGACCGGCTGCTCCTTCTCCGGCGGACGTGGAATCGCGAGATCTGGATTGGCTTTCAGATCTAGGAATCGCATGGGGATTCAGTCTAAGGGCGACCGAACGATCTTTTCCGTATTGACCGGCCCGAGCCATCGGGCCCGCCTCAACGGCGGGCCCGATGATGGTGGCCCGGCTGCTACAAGTCGTTCACGTCGTGGACCGCCAGGTCCGCCGAGACCGAGTTGCCGTTCAGCGTCGCCGTGATCCGCGCAAACCCCGGGCTTATCCCGGCGACCGTAAACTCCGCCGAGTTTTGTCCCGCCGGCACAACCACCGAGACGGGCACCTCTGCGACATTGGGATCGCTGGACTCGACCGTCACGACGGTGTCGGATGCCGCCGGCGACGCCAGGACGATCCTGCCCGTCGACTCAGTGTCGACCATGTCGTCGATGATGCCCCCGGTCCTGGCGAAGATCTGCTGGGGTTCGAGGGTTAACGACTGCAGGTACAGGATCGACTCGTCGGTCTGGCCGTTGCAGTTGTCGTCGATGTCGTTGCCGGCGACCTCCTGCGCTCCGGGGTTGGTGGCCGAACGGCCGTCGTCGCAGTCGGAGTTGTCCTCCACCCAGCCCGGCGCAAAGCCCGTCTGGCTGATGGCCGGGTTGCCGTAGCCGTCGTTGTCGGCGTCCCGGTAGAACGTCGTCTCCGGCTCCACTCCCTCGTCGGCGTCTCCGTTGCAGTTGTCGTCGACGCCGTTGGCCACCTCGGCCGCTCCCGGGTGAACCCCCGCGTTGTTGTCGTTGCAATCGGTCCCCGTGGCGACGTAACCGGCCGGTTCGCTGGTCGCCTGGATGGTCTGGGCGGGGTCCCCGAAACCGTCCGAGTCGGCGTCCCGGTAGAACGTGGTCGTCACTCCCCCACCGCCGCCGGCCGCCTCACAGATCAGGTCGCCGTCTGCTTCGAATCCCACTACGAACTGCCCTGCCGGACACCGCTGCCCTGCCACCGAGATACCGGGCGGGCCCTGAGGTCCCTCCGGACCCTCCGGACCTGCGGGACCCTCAGGCCCCTCCGGTCCAACGCTCGCGCCGCCCTCCCGGCTCCACTCCAGGGCCGTCTCCTGGCTCCTGCAGTCGTCAGCGCTGCCGACTACCCGGAGGTTCCCCGTCGTCTTGTGGACGCAGGCAACGATGTTCGAGGGCGCCGTGGTCTGGGCGCCGGCCACCCCTCCGAGAACCGCCAGGCTGAGGACCAGCCCGATGATGCTTGCGCCCCTGCGGTTCCGCCGGGGTTCGCTCGAAATGCTCCGCATGACTACTCCTTTGTTCGGTTTCTAAGCAAATTATTCTTTGGTGGAGATTCGCCCTGAAGGGTGGAGGCACGTCAACGGAAGTGGTGGTACCACGACACAACCGGCGCCCGAAAAAATCGATGATTGACGACAAGTAGAATGAGGAAAAAACCGTCCGGAGGGCTATGGCGGAGATCGTTCTCGAAAACGCAACTCGGCGGTTCCCGGACGGGACCGTGGGGGTGGACGCCCTCAACCTTCAGATCGCCGACGGCGAGTTCATGGTCCTCGTCGGCCCCTCGGGCTCCGGCAAGAGCACCGCCCTCCGCATGATCGCCGGCCTGGAGGAGATCAGCTCCGGCAACATCCGCATCGGCGACAAGGTGGTCAACGACCTCCCGCCCCGAGACCGCGACATCGCGATGGTCTTCCAGAACTACGCGCTCTACCCCCACATGACTGTCTTCGACAACATGGCGTTCGGCCTGAAGCTGCGCGACGTCGCCAAGGAGGACATCCAGACCCGGGTCGAACAGGCGGCAGAGCTTCTCGACATCAGCCAGTACCTGCACCGCAAACCCAAGCAGCTGTCCGGCGGGCAGCGCCAGCGGGTGGCGATGGGCCGGGCGATCGTCCGGGAACCGGCGGCATTCCTGATGGACGAGCCGCTGTCCAACCTGGACGCCAAGCTGCGGGTCCAGATGCGCATCGAGATCGAGCGCCTGCACCGGCGCCTGAACACCACCACCGTCTACGTCACCCACGACCAGGTCGAGGCGGTGACCATGGCCGACCGGGTTGCCGTGCTCAGGGGCGGCCGCCTGCAGCAGGTCGACACCCCACAACGGCTGTACGACCAGCCGGTGAACGTCTTCGTCGCCGGGTTCATCGGCTCTCCCGCGATGAACCTGGCCACCGCCGGCCTGGCGCTGTCCGGCGGCGACCTGGCGATCAAGTTCGCAGACCACAAGCTGACCGTCCCGATGATCGACGAGCTCAAGGACCGGATCGGTCACGAGGTGATCATGGGCATCCGTCCCGAGGGGTTCGAGGACCCGGAACTGGTGGCCGGCAGCACGTCGACCGGGCTGGTCGAGGTCGAGACGACCCTGGTGGAGACCCTGGGAGCCGAGACGGTGACCTACTTCGAGGTCGCCTCGCCCCGGGTCCAGATCCAGGACACGATGGACCTGGAAGCGGACAAGCGGCACGGCGCCCCGCCGCAGAAGGCCACCCGGGAGGGCCACTCGATCTTCACCGCCCGGTTGAACCCCCGGACCACCATCGCCGAAGGCCAGCGGGTGAAGCTGGCGGTCGACCTGGACCGTCTCTACTTCTTCGACCCGGAAACCGGGGAGAACCTCCGGTGAGCACCAGCCAGGAGGCGGCGCTAGGCGGAGCAACCCCCAGGGACCTGGACCGGAGCACCTCGATTCACCGGGGAAAGGGCTGGATCAAAAAGCACCGTTTCGAGATGGCCCTGGTCGCCCCGCTCGTGATCTACATCCTGGCGCTGACCCTCCTCCCAATCCTCGACACCTTCCGGCTATCGCTTTCGGGGGCACGCGGGGAGTCGTTTCCGTCGACCGCCAACTACCGCTCGATCTTCGAGTCGGAGCTCTTCCGCACCGCCTTCAAGAACACGGTGATCGTGGCGCTGCTGTCGCTGGTGCTGGAGCTGGTGATCGGGTTGGCCACCGCCCTGGCTCTGAACGCCCGATTCAAGGGCCGCAGCTTTGTGCGGACGATCATCCTGATCCCGCTCGGCGTGCCGACGATCGTGTCGGGTGCGGTCATGCTTCTGCTCTTCTCCCGCAGCGGCTACCTGAACAGCCTGCTGGCCGGGCTGGCCGACCTGTTCAACAAGCTGCCACTACCCGACTGGACCTTCGTCCCGCTCAGCTGGACCGTCGCCGGGGGCTGGCGCACGCTGTTCACGGTGGCCATCGCCGACATGTGGAAGGTGCTCCCCGTGGTCGTGCTGATCTTCATCGCCGGCCTTCAGTCGATCTCGGAGGACGTGTACGAGGCGGCCAGCGTCGACGGCGCCTCCAAGTGGCAGACCTTCAGAAAGATCACTCTGCCGATGATGGTGCCGTTCATCACGATGGCGGTGATCCTGAGGGCGATCGACGCTTTCCGGATCTACGAGCTCGCCCTGGTCCTGGCCGGACGGGTGGAGCCGGTTCTGGGGACCTATATCGGGAACCGCTACCTGCCGCCGACCAACGACGTGTACACCGCGGCGTCGTCGTCGATCGTGCTGTTCGGGATGATCCTGGCCTTCATCGTCCTGTACCTGAAGTTCGTCGCATTGAAGGAGCAGCGCTGATGGCGGTCCGCCGGGATCCGCTCGACCGCCCGCTGAAGGTGATCCTGCCGTTCTGGGTGATCGTCTCGGTGCTCATCGTCCTGTTCCCGGTGTACCTGGTGTTCATGGTTTCCGTAGCGCCCGGCTCGGCGATGTTCGGAGAGCGGCCTTCGTTATTCATCACCGAGCCGACGCTGCGGTTCTGGGAGACGGTCATCGAGCGCGGCGACCTGTGGGGCCCCTTGGTCAAGAGCCTGGTCGTGGCATCTCTGACCACGCTGGCCGCAATCGTGATCGCAGCCCCGGCGGCGTACGTGATCTCCCGGATGCCGGCCGGGACCCGCTACACGGTGGTGGTCGGGCTCCTGGTCACCCGGATGTTCCCGGAGTTCGCCACGGGTGTGTCGGTGGCTACCCACTTCGCCGGCCTGGGACTGGTCGACACCTACGCCGGTCTGGTCCTGGCGCACCTGATCGGGTCGCTGCCGTTCATTGCCTGGATCCTCGTGGGGACGTTTGAGACCATCCCCCGGGAGCTGGAGGAGGCCGCCCAGATCGACGGCGCCTCCCGTTTCGGAACCCTGATGCGGGTGGTGTTCCCACTGGCGGCGGCCGGGATAGCGGTGGCGTCGCTGTTCGTCTGGCTCTACTCGTGGAACGAGTTTCTCTACGCCCGGCTGCTCACGACCAACGAGAACACCCTGCCCCTGCAGGTGTTCCAGTCGATCGACCGGGGAAGCAAGCAGCAGATGGCCACGGTGGCGGCGGTTCTCACCCTGCCGATCCTGATGGTCGTCTATTTCGTGCAGAAGCACCTGAAGCCGGGAGCACTGGCGGGTGCGGTAAAAGGTTAACGACCCAGACGGAGGAGGAATGCGGATGAAACGAGCTTTGGTTGCATCTTTGATGGCTCTGGCGATGTTGCTGGGGGCCTGCGGCGGCGGCGATGACGGCGGCGGGAGTGGTGCGGTCGGCAGCGGCGAGCTGGAGGGCACCGAGATCACGTTCAGCGTCTCGCTGGCCGAGGAGGAGCAGGACGCGGTCCAGGAGCTGCTCGACCAGTTCGAGGAGGACACCGGGGCGACGGTCAACCTGACGTCGGTGTCGTCGGCCGATCTGCCGCAGAAGCTGCGGGTAGAGGTAGGCGCAGGCGAGCCGACCATCCACCTGTTCGCCCAGGACAACCTGGCGCTGAAGGTGCTGGTCGACGAGAACCTGGTTGAGGACCTGACGGACGTCGAGCTGCCTGACGGCATCATCGAGTCGATGATCCCCGAACAGTTTGACGACAAGACCTTCTTCCTCCCCTTCCGCCCCAACGTGCGGATTGCATACGCCAACCGGGACCGTTTCGAGGCAGCGGATGCCGAGCGGCCCACGACCACAGAAGAGTTTCGTGAGGTGGCAACCCAGCTGAAGGAAGAAGCGAACGGCACCCCGAAGGTGACGCTCTCGCTCGCCGAGGGCGACCCGGCAGCCGTGACCATCTCCGAGTGGCTGGTTTCCTTCGGAGGCAACCCGCTGGTCCTGAACGACGAGGGATCCGTGGAGGCGTTCACCTTCCTGCAGAACCTGTGGAAGGACAACCTGCTGGCCCGTGAGAGCCTGCTGGGCAAGTTCGACACCGAGGTCGACTACCTGCAGGGTGAGACCTCGTGGCTGGCCCAGAACTGGCCGGTCACCTCGGCTCAGCTCAACGACCAGGGACTGCTCGAGAAGTTCGACGTATACGAGGGCTGGGAGGGACCGGAACGGGCGGCGCACGTCATCGGCGGCGACGTTCTCGGCGTCCCGAGGGGAGTCTCGGAGGAGGAGAAGGAGGCGGCGCTCGCTCTTGCCGACTTCCTGATCTCCGAGGATGCGCAGAAGACGCTGGTCGAGCGCAACGCCTGGCCGTCGGTCCGTGACGACGCCTACAGCGACGTCCCGGAGGAGCAGCAGGACACCTTCGAAGCCATCCAGGCGGCCCTGGAGGACGGCTGGTTCCGTCCGAACGTGGCGTACTGGCCGAACGTCTCGGAGCAGATGAACGCTGCGGTCAAGCGGATCATCGTCGACGGAGCCCCGGTCAAGGCGACCCTGGACGAGCTGCATGCTGCCATCGAGGCAGCGGCCAGGGCGGCGGGAGCGGAGTACCCGCCGGCCGAGGACGGCGATGGCGGCGGCGCGGCCGGCATCTCCCCGAGCCCGGGGACCACGCCGGAGGCTTCGGCTTCGCCCACGGCGGCGGCCACGCCGAGCCCGGCAGCGAGTTAAAGCAGCGAAGGCGCAACGCAGGGCCCCTCTCGGGGGGCCCTGCGGCGCGTCCGGGCCCCTACCGGGCCGGTGTGATGTTCTGGTTGAGGTGGAACACGTTGTCGGGGTCGTAAGCGGCCTTCACCCGTGCCAGCTTGGCGAAGTTGCGCCCGTAGTTGGCCTCCACCCGGCCCCCGTCGTCCCCGGCCATGAAGTTGATGTAACCCCCTTCGCTCCCCGAGTGGGGGTGGATCGCGGCGTAGTACTCCTTCACCCACGCGGTGTTGGCTACGTTGTCCGCCGGGTCGGGCCACATGCCCGCGATCACCGCGGCAAACTTCTTGTCCCTGTGCCCGAAGGCGGTCTCGTCCGGCCCGACCCGGTGGGCGGCGCCGTTGATCGGGTAGAGGTGCATGGTCGAGTTCACCACGGGGGTGCGCTTGCCGTGGTCGATGTGGGCGGCTATCGCCTCGTCGGTGAGATCGTCGACGAAGTCCGCCTTCCAGTAGTGCTGCAGGCCGTGCGGGACCAGGCCGTCGAAGGCGGAGTTGAGCGCCGGGTACGGCATGGGGCCGATGTGCGAAGCCGCGACGGGGGCGACATCGTGGAACGGCTTGAGCACGGCGTCCGCCTCGCCGGGGTCGCCGGTCCAGCAGACGACCATGGCGCAGAACAGGTCTCCCACCCGCTCCTCGGGGATGAACGGCAGGGGCGGGGCGATCTGCCAGGCGAAGAACATGCCCAGCTCCTCCGGCGCCTTCTCGACGTACTCCCGGTAGAACTGCATGACTGCCGCGGCGTCGTCCACCTCGTAGAACAGCGGGCCGCCGATGATCGTGTCGACCGGGTGGAGCCGGAACTCCATCGAGGTGACGACACCGAAGTTGCCGCCGCCGCCCCTGAGTGCCCAGAACAGGTCCTCGTGCTGGAAGTCGCTTGCGGTGACCAGCTTGCCCACGGCGGTCACCACGTCCGCCGCCAGGAGGTTGTCGATGGAGAGGCCGCACCCCCGCGTAAGGTGACCGATCCCGCCGCCGAGCGTGAGGCCGGCGACCCCGGTGGTGGAGATGATCCCCCCGGTCGTGGCCAGCCCGAAAGCGTGGGCGGCGTGGTCGAAGTCACCCCAGGTGGCGCCGCCCCCTACCCGGGCGGTCCGCTTTGCCGGGTCGACGTGGATGTTGCGGATGGGAGACATGTCGATCACCAGGCCCCCGTCGCAGGTGCCGAACCCGGGGACGCTGTGCGACCCTCCCCGGACGGCCAGGTCCAGCCCATGCTCCCGGGCGAACCGGATGGATGCGATCACATCGGCCGCGTCGGCGCACCGAACCACGGCTGCCGGGCGGCGGTCGTGCATGGCGTTGTAGACGGCACGCGCCTGGTCGTAGCCCGGGTCCTCGGGGGTGACTACACTGCCCCGGATCTGGGCCGCAAGCTCGGCAAGGGTCGTTGTCATGAGGGTTCCTCCTTCGATCGATAACGGTTGCGGCCACCCTGAAGGACTGCCCGTTCCCAAAACGTTATGGCGCCGTTATCCCGGAGAAATCTCAAAAATCAGCGCCCGACACGATCTGCCGGGCCTCCGAGATCAGGGCTAGGCCCTCGGCCTGTTCCACCCGCGACAGGATCAGGCCGAGATCGGCCCGGGTCTCGGCTGTCGGATCGCGGCGGGCGAGCGAGCAGGCCGCCTTGAGCTCGAACCAGAGCGCTCCCTGCGAAGAGGCCGACTTGAGGGCCTTCTCGAAGAGTTCGACCGCCCCATCCCGGTCCCCGGCTGCAGCGGCCATCTCGCCCTGGAGGCGGAGGAGCTCAGGCTCCAGGTAGCGCTGGTCGTGCACCTCGGACCAGCGCATCGCGCCTGCCGCCACTGCTACGCCCGACTCCCAGTTCCCTTCTCTCAGATGGGTCCGGGCCAGCAACGTCATGCCGTAGGTGAGGTGGAGCGTCTGGGTCTCGAGGTGCCACCCCTCCAGAGTTTGGGCCAGGCTGCCCTCGCCGTCCCCGCTCACCGCATCGAGCCAGCCCTGCATCAGGCCTCCCACCCGGAGGAAGTAGCCGAGCTGCCGTGCAGACCAGATCGCCCGGCCGGATTCGACCTCGGCTTTCAGGGCCCGGGGGTCGTCGCGCTCCACCGCCAGCATCGAGGTGTACATCCGGATGTAGCCCTCGGTGGTGGGGTGGTCGATGGTTCCTGCGTAGCGGACCGCCTCCTCGGCCAGCCTGGCGCTGGACGAGGGCCTGCCCTGCCAGAGCTCGGTCACGGCCAGCCGGATCATCGAGACCGCCCGGGGGTCCTGGGCGAATCGTTCCAGGTGCTTCCCGGCATCCTCCGGCCGGAAGAGGCCGATGGCCGTCTGCAGGTGGTGGGAGGCCGCTGCCAGGTCGCCCCGCCAGAACGACCCGACGCCCAGCAGGTAGTGGCCCTCCACCGCAGCCGTGGGGTCGCTGTCCGCCTGATGGAGCAGCGACTCGCCGAACCTGGCCGACCGGTCGAACCGGCACGACATCAACGACGCGAGGCCCAGCCCCCGCAGAACCGGCGGCTCGACCAGCCGGCCGAGCCGCTCGCACAGCGCAGTGGCCCGGGAGTAACAGTCCTGGGCGGCATCGGAGCCGTACCCCTCCCGCGCCACCAGCGGCACCCCGAGCGCCATCCGGATCTCCAACTCGCTCTCCTCCCGAGCCCGCCCAGGCGGGAGCTGTTCCAGCAGGAGAAGCGCACGACGGAACCCGGCGATAGCATCCTCGAGGGCGAACACCTCCACCGACCTGCGCCCGGCTCGCTGGTAGGCCGCAACCGCTTCGTTGAACATCCCGGCCGCCTGGTAGTGGGCGGCAATCGACCCCGGCTCGCCGGATTCCTGCACCTCCAGGGCACCGGCAACCCCGCGGTGCAAGAGCCGCCGCCGCGCCGGGGGGATCAGGTCGTAGGCGACCTCCCGAATCCGGTCGTGGCTGAAGTCGTAACCGGCCGGCTGCTCCCGTATGACCTGGCGCCGCCACGCCTCGTCGAGTGAGTCGACCAGGCGGTCCGGGTCCGAGCCGCTCGCCGCCGCCAGGACCTCGACGCTGAACGACCGACCGATAGTGGCCGCCACCTCCACCATCCGGCGGGCCGGGTCGGAGAGCTGGGCAAGCCTCGAGGAGATCACCGCCCGGACCGTGCGGGTGAGGCTCGTCCGCTCTCCGGCATCGAGGCCGGTGCGCGCCGCCTCGACGATGAACAGCGGCTGCCCTTCCGTGTCCCGCCACAACTGCTCGGCATCGGCCGGCTCAAGCGTCCGGCCGAGCAGGCCGGATGCCAGTTCCCGGGTCGAGTCCGGGTCGAGCCGCCCCAGCTCTATTTCCGCCAGAAGCCCGTCCCGCTCGAGGGCCTCCTGGAGACGGGCCACCGGGTGGTCGTCGTCGACCTCTCCGGTCCGGAGAGTCGCGGCAATCATCAGGCGAGCCCCGGCCGCAGTCGCCAGCAGGCGACCGATGAGCTGGATGCTCTCCTGGTCGGCCCACTGGAGGTCGTCGGCCACGAGAAGGACCGGCCGGGGCCCGGGCAAGAGGGCGCGGCGGAGGGCGTCGAACAGCTGGTGGCGGCCGGTATCGCCTTCGGTCGGGGGCGGGACGGGGTCGCTGCCGGAGCGCAACTCGGGCAGGAGCCGGGACGCCTCGGAGCGCCACACCGGCTGGAGCCGCCCCAGACCGGCCTGGATCGCAGGTGCACGAAGCCACTCGATCACCGGCCCCCAGGGAGGCCGGCCGGCGGCCTGGTAGGCGCGGGCGGAGGCGACGATTGCCCCCTCGGCCGCGGCCAGCCCGGCGAGCTCTTCCACCAGGCGGCTCTTCCCGATGCCCGGCTCGCCGGTCACCATCAGCAGATGCGCCCGGCCCTGGACCGCCCGGCGCCAGACCTCCACCGCTTTGGTCATCTCGGCGTCCCGGCCGACGAGACGCGAGGAAGGGTTCTGTGGCGTGCTGGGAGCGTCCGCCGGGGCGCCGAGCGACTCGTAGGCCGCCCGGGTGCCCGGGTCCGGCTCGACGTCAAGCTCCCTCCGGAGGATCTCGACGCAGCGGTGGTAGGTGCGGTAGGCCTCCGCACGATCCCCCCGACGGGCGCTCGCGGTTACGAGAACCCGGTAGGCGGGCTCCGAGAGGTTGTCCACGGCGAGGGTTCGCCGGGCGTAGGCGGCGGCCGAGTCGTTGTCGCCCGAGCCGAGAGCCTCCTCGGCAAGCTGCAGGAGGGCTCCGACGGCGTCGGAGCGGAGGCGGTCCCGCTCGGCCACGATCCGGTCGTCGTAGCTTCCGGGCAACAAATCGCCTCCGTAGTGACGGGCGGCCCCGGCCAGATCGCCGGCGGCCAGCGCCCTTCGGAAAGCCACTACGTCCACTTTTGCCGCCGGCCTCCAGCCCAGGCTCTGCGGGGTGACCTCCAGATACGCGTCCGCATCCGGCAGCTCCCGGCGCAGGTCGTGCAGTAGCTTCCGCAGGTTGCCGAGGGCCTGGCTTTCGGACGATTCGGGCCACATCTCATAAGCCAGGCGGGCGCGGTTGTGGACGTCGCCGAGGGAGAGGAAGGCAAGGAGGCGCTGGAGGCGGAGCGAGTCGAAGCCGGGGAGGCGCTTGCCGTTGAGCGCGACCCCGGCGTCGCCCAGGAGCTTGACTTCGAGCGATCCGCCGGAGGGGTCGATGCTGGGCCGGGACATTGGGCACCCACCCTATCTAAAGCCGTGAAATTGACTGAAAGTTTTTTACCAAGAGCCCCTCTGGGGGCCGGTTTTGTCATAGGTGGTTCCTAGTATTTAGGACATGTGCGAATCGATTGACGAGCTGGTTACGGGTCTTCAGACCTTCGTCGAGAGCTTCGACCCCCAGGCCCTGGACCGGGATCGGTCCAAGGAGATGTTCGACAAGTTCGTCCTGGTCGAACGCCTGGGGGCCGCCGGCAA
>DASTUJ010000057.1 GCA_035759705.1 Actinomycetota bacterium
TGACCCTGACCCTGGGTCTTGGAGCCGATCTTGAGCACTGCCTTGCCGGTCGGGTGGACCCGCAGCTCCGCCGAGTCGAACATCTTGATGCCGATGATGTCGTACTCACGGGAGTTGCCGGCGCCGACGGGCTCGGTGAAGGTGGAGGTACCCAGGCCCAGGAGGCGACCAGAGTTACGACCGGCTGCCTTTTCCTTCATGAAGGCGTGGTAGCCAATCTGCTCCATTGCGATGTCCAGTGCTGCCTCGTAGTCACCCGAGTCCATCAGGAAACCGAAGCACGTGCGGTACGGGAACATGTCCGGCTTGACGAAGTTCAAACGACGGAACTCGGTCGGGTCCATGCCCATGTCGTACGCAGCGTTCTGGATCAGGCGCTCCTGGAAGAACAGTGCCTCGGTGATCCGGAAGGAGCACCGGTACGCCACACCTCCAGGTGCCTTATTGGTGTAGTGGCCCTGTGCGGTGAGGTAACCGACGGGGATGTCGTAGGCACCGGTCACGGAGTGGTACAGGCCGATCTTGAACTTGGTCGGCTGTGCGTCTGAGAAGAACCCACCGTTGTCGGTGTCCGCGTGGTAGCGGGCGCCGATGATCTTGCCTTCGGTGGTCAGTGCCAGCTCGCCGTGAAGGTACATGTCACGGGCGAAACCGGTGCTGATCAGGTTTCCGGTGTTGTCCTCAATCCACTTCACCGGGCGACCGATGACGACCGACGCCAAAATGGCGCAGACGTAACCGGGGTAGACCGGCACCTTGTTACCGAATCCGCCGCCGAGGTCCGGAGAGATAACCCGGATCTTGTGCTCGGGGAGCTCGGCAACGATGGCGACCGCGGTACGGATGATGTGCGGTGCCTGCGTGGTCAGGTAGACGGTCAGCTTCTCGGTCTCGGGCTTGTAGTCGCCGATGCAACCACAGCACTCGATCGGGCAAGGGTTGGAGCGGGGGTAGAACAGGTCGAGCTTGGAGATCTTGTCGGCCTTTGCGAAGGCACGGTCGGTGCCCTCCTTGTCGCCCACGTTCCAGGTGTAACAGACGTTGTCCTTCTGGCCTTCCTTGTCGTCACGGATGAGGGGGGCGCCGGGAGCTACCGCCTGCATCGGGTTGACGATTACGGGAAGGGGTTCGTACTCGACGTCGATCAGCTCGCAGGCGTCCTTAGCGATGTAAGGGTCGTCTGCAACGACGAATGCAACTTCCTGTCCCTGGAAACGGACCTTGTCCGTGACCAGGACTGCCTGCGTGTCGTAAGACAGCGTCGGCATCCAGGCGAGGTTGTGCTGGGCGGCGAAGTCACCGGTGATGACCAGGTGAACGCCGGGGACCATCCACGCACGCGAGTAGTCAATGGAGACCAAACGAGCGTGGGCAAGCGGGCTGCGCAGAAGCTCACCATGGAGCATTCCGGTCAGCTTGAAGTCGTCGACGAAGTTTCCTTTACCTACAAGGAGACGGCCGTCTTCGACTCGACGTCGACTGGCGCCTAGGCCACCAATCTCAATCTCGTCTACTGCCATAAGGTTGTCCTTCCTTTCCGGTCCGTCGGACCGAACGATTTAATGCCTACGTGCTTCTACAGCGCGGCCGCGTGAAGCCAACAAGAAAGCGGGTATGGGCTGCAGACGCCCGGAGGCGATCTGGAAGATATAGCTCCCCGTGTTGCGGAGCTGCCGGAGGGGCTTGCGGATTGGCTTTACGTTGCCCGCACAGCGGTGCTTCAACTCCGGACACGCCACCTGCCTAGAGAATCTCTGTCCCGTCAGAGCTTCCCGGCCCGGTTCGGCGCTTCTGTGGTGCTAAAGACGATACAAAAAGTTGGGTGCTGCAACTCTCCGTCGGGTAACGGAGAACCGCCACTCAGCCTATCACTGTCCAGTTACTAAAAGTCCAACCGGCGTTAGGAGTCCTGGAGCTCGTCGGACGCCTCAACTGTGCCCTCGAGCTCGCCCCAGCGGCCGACTTCCTCGGCGACGCTGATGCGGTGGCAGAGCTGGTCCATGGTGAACTCCACGTCGTCGTCCATGTTGTCCAGGAACTCGATCGCGGAGCTCGGCCGGCCTGCCAGGCGGAGGTCCTCAGCCCAGTCCTTGGCGCTGATGGGGCCGGTCATCTTGTCGACCATGTTCGCCAGGTCCTGGTCGGTGCGGCTGGCGCGAACGGCTTCCCGCGTGGCGGTGTACCGCTTGGGCATACCCACCTTGTCGGCGATCTTGAGGTTCGACGGGTCGGTGTCCAGCCAGACGCCCAGCGCCTGGCGCACGAGGTCGCGGGCCTTGGGAAGTGAATCGGCAGTGGCGGTCACCTCAGGCTGCTCTGCGATCTCCGCCGTCCAAACCTGACCCTCTCGTTCGAATACCGCGGTGTAGGAATCGCTCACTGGTCACTCCCTCCAATTGCCAAGCTCGTCAAAAAAGCACAAGAACATCGAGTCGCTGCAAAATCGTATCGCCCAGTTTAGGCCCTTTGGGGATTCTACTAGCGCTCAGCCGGGCTTCGCAGGGGTACTTAATGCGGGTTTCGGGAATAGACTCAAGTGAGGCGTCACCGCCAGAAAATTTTTCTTGTTGGCAAACGAAGGAGTCGTTTTATGTCCGAGTCTGAAGGCACCGAGCTCATGTCCCCGTCCGAGACGGTGGAGAAGTCTGAAACAGTTTCCGAGGAACTGGGCTTCGCCAGTCCGGAGGAGGAGCTTGAAGCCATCAACGCTCGCATGGACCAGATCAAGGAGGAGGTCACGGCCGACCTTCTAGCCAGCTGGCCCTCCCCGTGGAAGAACGAATCCATGGTCAGCGCCAAGGTCGGTGGGCGCTTGGGCTCCCACAAGCACTTCCAGCTGCTGCTTCAGCGGCGCCGGGAACTGGACGAACAGCTGGGCACCGACTCGACCACCGCACCCGTGGAAGTCGGCGAAGACCCGATGCAGGCCTACGCCAACAAGCTGGCCCGCGGCGAAGAGGTTGCTGGAGGCTAACCACTCTCAAACGAAGGCGGACCCTCTCGGGTCCGCCTTTTTTATGTCCTCGGCCCTATCGGTCGGGGGCCATGTCGTCTTCTTCGCTGAGGGTCTGGACCTCGGAGATCGGCCACGCCGGCAAGCCGGCGGTCTGGGCAGCTCCGAGGAACTGCACCCGCGCAACCGCTTCCGCCTCGTCCCGGTTCTCGGCCTCCACAATGATCGTGGCGCCGTACGACTCCTGGCCGATTCCGGTCGCCATGCCGTTCATGGTGGCCACAGCATCGGCTAGCTCGACGATCTCGTCCGCCGACATTACCTTGTCGCCTGCGCAGCGCAGTCCTACGCTCCACCTCATACTCCGCCTCCTCTTGCCGCTTAGTTCAGAGTGGGTAGAACCTCTGCCAGTTCCTTGAGGCTGTCCAGATCGTGGCCGCTCAGCAGGATGTCCACGAACGGCATGGCACATGACATGCCTACCGACCGGGGCTCGTAGTTGGGGTCGTCGCCCTTCAACGGGTTCATCCAGATGATTGCGTGGCACAGCCGGTCGAGCCGGGTCATCGCCTGGTCCAGGACTGTCGGGTCTCCCCGCTCCAGGCCATCGGAGGCGATGATCAGAATCGAGCCGCGGCACATACCCCGCCGGCCCCACTGCTTGTAGAAGTGGTCCAGAGATGCGCCGATCTTGGTGCCGCCCTCCCAGTCGAAGACCGCCTTGGTGGCTTCGGTCAACGCCTCGTCGGGGTTGCGCTTCTGCAGCGTGTCGGTGATCCGGGTCAGCCGGGTGCCGAAGCAGAAGACCTCGATCTTGCCCGGAACCCGGGTGGCCGAGTATGCGAACTGCAACAGTGCCCGGGAGTAGGTGCTCATAGACCCCGAGATGTCGAGGATGAGGATCAGCCGCCGCTGGCGGTACTTGCGCCGGCGGAAATGCAGCTCGGTGATCTCTCCCCCGTGCCTCATGGCGTGACGAACGGTGTCCCGC
>DASTUJ010000058.1 GCA_035759705.1 Actinomycetota bacterium
CATCGGACGTCCGGGCCGCCGCTCGACGCTTCCCGCACGGGTTAGCCACAGCCGGATCCCGCGTGAAGGTGTGGGCGGTCTTCTCGAAGGGCTGACCGCAGCCCTGTTGGTTCAGGTCGTTCCACTTGCCGCCCTGGCGCAGCCCCCACAGCGTGCCGGCCGTCAGGTAGGTCAGGTAAAACCCCAGCTCACCCACTGCGGCTACCGTCCGGCTGTGGACCGCCTCGTGGCGGGCGAGGGCGTCGGTCATGCACCGGTCGGATCCGAAGCACCGGTTCTGGCACCAGGCGACAGCCCCGAGCGCCAGGGCGCTGCCCCCGGGGCCGACGTCGATGAAGAGCATCCCCCGGCGGTAGTCGAGCGTCCTGTGCCGCATCCTGACCGCCCCGGCCGCCAGGAGGCCGGCGGTGGTGGCGATCGGAGAACGAAGCCACTTCACGACGAAGCTGGCGGTCCAGCGGGCCGGTGAGTCGGAATCGTCGAGAGCCGGCGTCAGCATTGCGCCGAGGCTTCCCGTGACCCCTACGACCACGGCAGCGGCCGGGACCACCGGCAGGTCCAGTCCCGGGACCAGATTCTTGACCCAGACGACCCCGGCCCACTCCGCCAGGGCCAGCGGTCCCCCGATCAGTCCGGCTACCACCCAGAGAATCCGCTCGTCCGTTGTCCGGACCCGGTTGCAGCGGGCGCCGATGGCCCCCAGAACAGCACCGAGGGCCGCCATGCCCACAATCAGGGGAGTCACAGTCTGGCGATCGGGATCGGGTTGTACCGGGGGCCGCGCCGGGGGGCCCAGTTGCCGGACAGCTCGAGCAGGCGCAGGGCACGGGCCCTCTGGCCCCGGTAGGGCTCCAGCAACTCCAGCATCCGAGCGTCGTCCCCTCTGGGCTCCCCGGCCAGGTTCCACGTCACCAGGTGGGGCAGGTGCAGGTCGCCGACGCTGACCGCGTCGGTGTCGCCCAGGGCCACTCGGGAGACCTCGGCGACGGTCCATGGGCCCACTCCGGGGATCTTCCCCATGAGAGCCCCGGCCTCCTTGGGTGGCAGGGATGTCAGCGCGTTGAGCTTCGCCGCCAGCCCGCAGACCCTCAGAACCGTGTCGGCCCGCCGCTTCTCGACCCCCAGCGGGTGAAATTCGTAGTAGCCGAGGCCACTGAGAACCTTGGGATCGGGCGGGAGCATCAGCTTGTGCGGACCCGGGGCCGGCTCGGAGAACCGCCTGACCATCATGCTCCAGGAGCGCCACGCTTCCTGTCCGGTGACCTTCTGCTCCAACACCGACGCAATCATCGCTTCGACCACGGCCCCGGAGGCCCCGAAACGAAGGCCGGGGTGCCGGCCGTGCATCTCTCGAATCACGGTGTGCTGGGGACGGAACCGCTCCGGGATGTCGTCCAGCCCGACCAACAGGGGAGCGCGGTCGAGTAGCCACCCGGCCCCCGGCCCCCAGGACTCAACCGAGATCTCATCGCCCTCGCGGGAGAGGTGGACCGTGCCGGGCCCCTCCGGAGTCCTCGTCGCCCTCCAGACCCGGCCACCCGCAATTTTCATCGTCGGGTCAGAGGCACCTCTTCGAGTCGACCGAAGCGTGCAGCTAAGATCCAGGGGGTGGGTGGGACGCAGAACCCGTTTCACGGCGCACTTCCGAATGCGGAGGAAAGGGAGGTCCATATGCCGGAAGGCCACGGCGAGCCGCTGACCGACGCAGAGGTGTTCGACGCACTGCCACAGGAGGCGCAGGACGAGATCCGGGCAGACGTCGCGCGCCTTCGTGCGAACCTGCCGATCGGCGAGATCATGAACGACGAACCGGTTGGGATCGGCGCCACCTCCGCCGGGTTGCTGGTAGTCAAAACTGCCCATGCAGCTTACCAACTGATGGAGGACGGCTCGACGGTCAAGGTCAGCGGGGGCCCAAACGGCATGATCGTCCGCACCTATCTGAACGGCGACCTGGTCGACAACCCGGAGGGATTTGCACCGACATAGACTTTGTGTAATTCAGATTACGGAGTTACAATCCTCGTGACAGAGGAGGTTGTAATGGGCGCAAGCGACGAGATTTCAGGGTGGTTCGCCGGCCGGATCCCCGCAGGACTCTACGAGGAAACTCCCGAGGTCACCTCGGATCGTGAAGAGGTGCTGATCATCGGCCGGATTGCCGAGCCGAAGCTGGACGAGGGCGCAAGCCCGGACGCCGCAGCTGCGGCCCGGGCGGGGCGCATCAACCAGCATCGTGAGGACACCCGCCGGGAGCGGATGAAGATCGCTTCCGAGGCGGAGACCCGCTTCGGCAAGAAGGTCTCGTGGGGTGTGAAATGCGGCGACGACGAGGTGCTGTTCACCAACCTCAGCATGCCGGTGATGACCCGGCTTCGGATGCCCGAGCGCCAGGTGCTGGACCGCCTGGTGGACGCCGGGGTGGCCAAGAGCCGCAGCCATGCCCTGGCCTGGTGCGTGCGCCTGGTAGGGCAGAACCAGCAGGAGTGGCTCGACAACCTGAAGGAAGCTTTATCGAAAGTTGAGCAGGTAAGGGCGTCCGGCCCGGCGGTTTAGCTGCATCCGGGAGGTTGGAGAAACCCTCTTCTCCAGCCTCCCGTAGGGCTATCCTGGATATGGAGCCCCGACGGAGGGGCGGCGCCCTGGGGGACGCCAAAGCAATGCCAAAGCTGGACAGCTCGCAATTCGGTCCCAACCTCTGGCTCATGCAGGAGATGCACGAGCGCTACCTCCGGCAGCCGGACTCGGTCTCCGAGGCATGGCGGGAGTTCTTCGAGGACTACTTCCCCAACGAGCACCCGGCTCGCCCGCCGGCGCCGCAGATCCCTGAGGACATCGACCAGGCGCCCCCTCCACCTACTCCGGTGCCTGCACCGCCAAGGGCCCCCTCTTCCACCAACGGGCAGGCGGGGGACCCGCTCTCCCGGGCCGACGCCGTCCTGGCCAGCCGCATGGAGGACAGCCTCAGCGTCCCGACCGCCACCTCGGTCCGGGTGATCCCGGCCAAGCTGCTCGAGGTCAACCGCAACATCCTGAACAACCACCAGGCCCGGTCCCGGAGCAAGAAGGTCAGCTTCACGCACCTTCTCGGGTGGGCTGTGGTCAAGGCGATCGCGAAGTACCCCGGCATGAATACCTCGTACGGGGAGCGCGAGGGCAAGCCGGTCGCCATCCACCACCCCGAACTCAACCTCGGCCTCGCTGTGGACATCGCACACGACGACGGCACCCGCACCCTGTGGGTCCCCAACATCAAGGGAGCCGGCAACCTGTCGTTCGTCCAGTTCTTCGCCGCGTACGAGGACCTGATTCGCAAGGTGCGCTCCCGCCGCATCACCCCCGCCGACATGGAGGGCACGACCGTCACCCTCACCAACCCCGGCATGCTCGGGACCGCGCAGTCCGTGCCCCGGCTGATGCAGGGTCAGGCGGCGATCATCGGCGTCGGCTCGATCGCCTTCCCGGCCGAGTACCAGGGCTCGGACCCCACCACGCTGGCCGACCTGGGCATCGGCAAGGTCGTGACGCTGACGAGCACCTACGACCACCGGGTGATCCAGGGAGCCCTCAGCGGCGAGTTCCTGGCTGAGGTCCAGCGCCTGCTGATGGGCGAGGACGAGTTCTATGAGGAGATCTTTGCGAACGTCGGTGTCCCCTACGTCCCGGTGCAGTGGCGGATCGACCGCAACCCGGCCCGCAACAGCCGGGAGTCCGACGCCAAGCAGGCCCGGGTCCTGCAGTTGATCAACATCTACCGGGTCCGGGGGCACCTCATCGCCGACCTGGACCCGCTCGACGCCACCCCGCCGAAGATGCCCTCCGAGTTGGACCCCGCCACCTACGGCTTCACGATCTGGGACCTCGACCGCAAGTTCCCCACCGGGACCCTCGCCAATGTCAGTACGGACCGCAGGCGCCGGGCGACCGATATCAGCAAGCCCGAAACCCTGGGCAACATTCTCAACATCCTTCGGGACGCGTACTGCCGGACCGTCGGCATCGAGTACATGCACATATCGGACCCGGTCGAGAAGCGTTGGATCCAGGAGCGGGTGGAGGGCGTGGACACCTCGCTGGAGCCGTCGGACCACGACCGGATCCTGGCCAAGCTGAACGAGGCGGAGGCGTTCGAGGCGTTCCTCCACACCAAGTACATCGGCCACAAGCGGTTCAGCCTGGAGGGGGCTCTCAGCCTGATCCCGATGGTCGACGCCGTGCTGGACGCCGCCACCCGGGCCTCCATGGAAGAGTCGGTGATCGGCATGGCCCACCGGGGCCGCCTGAACGTCCTGGCCACCATCATCGGCAAGAGCTACACGCAGATCTTCAAGGAGTTCGAGGGGAACATCGACCCACAAACGGTCCAGGGGTCGGGGGACGTGAAGTACCACATCGGCGCGAGCGGACGGTACACGAACCCGCAGGGAGTCTCGATGCCGGTGTCGGTGGTATCCAACCCCAGCCACCTGGAGTCGGTGGACCCGGTGGTCGAGGGCGTGGTGCGGGCGAAGCAGGACGCGCTGAACCGGCCGGAGGAGTTCGGTGTTCTGCCCATCCTCATCCACGGCGACGCCGCCTTCGCCGGGCAGGGAGTGGTTGCGGAGACCCTCAACCTGTCCCAGTTGCGGGGCTACCGCACCGGCGGCACGGTCCACGTCATCATCAACAACCAGGTCGGGTTCACCGCCACTGCCGGCGAAACCCGCTCCAGCCACTACGCCAGCGACGTCGCCAAGATGATCCAGGCGCCGATCTTCCACGTAAACGGTGACGACCCGGAGGCGTGCGTCCGGGTCGCCCGCCTGGCCTTCGAGTATCGCCAGGCGTTCCACAAGGACGTGGTGATCGATATGTGGTGCTACCGCAAGTGGGGGCACAACGAGGCGGACGAGCCGTCCTATACGCAGCCGCTGATGTATAAGCGCATCGCCTCCCGGCGGTCGGTGCGCAAGCTTTACACCGAGTCACTTCTCTACCGGAACCGTCTGACGCTGGAGGAGGCGGAGGGGGCGCTGGAGGACTTCCGGTCCAAGCTGCAGGGCGCCTTCAACGCCATGAAGGAACAGGGCGGGAGCATGGACCCCCCAGCCGACCCACCCCAGAAGCGGGCACCGGCTGCGGTCGGGCTGGCGACGCTGAACCAGGTGCTGGAGATCACAAGCCGGATTCCGCCGGACTTCGCCTTCCACCCGAAGCTTGCCAAGCTGCTGGAGGTCAGGGGCCGGGCCCTCGCCACCGACTCGGTCGATTGGTCCGTGGCCGAGATACTGGCGTTCGGCTCCCTGCTGACCAGCGGGATCTCGATTCGCATGGCCGGCCAGGACTCCCGGCGGGGCACCTTCAGCCAGCGGCACGCCGTGTTCATCGACCAGGAGACCGAAGCCGAGTACACACCGTTGCTCAGGGTCGGCGGAAAGGGCGCCAAGTTCCTGATCTACGACAGCATGCTTAGCGAGTTCGCCGCTCTCGGCTTCGAGTACGGCTACTCGACGGTTGCGGAGAACACCCTGACCATTTGGGAGGCCCAGTTCGGTGACTTCGCCAACGGCGCCCAGGTTGCGATCGACCAGTTCATCGCAGCCGGTGAGGACAAATGGGGGCAGACCTCGAACCTTGTGATGCTGCTGCCCCACGGTTTCGAGGGCCAGGGGCCCGAGCACTCCAGTGCCCGCATCGAGCGTTTCCTGGCGCTCGGTGCCGACGACAACTACCGGGTCACGATGCCCTCGACCGCCGCCCAGTACTTCCACCTGCTCTGGGAGCAGGGGAGCCGGGCGATTCGGAAGCCGCTGGTCGTGTTGACCCCCAAGTCCCTGCTGCGCCTGCCTGCGGCCGGCAGCGGCGTGATCGACCTGATCAATACCGGTTGGAAGCCGGTGCTGAGCGACCCGGCCCGGCCCAGCTCCGACACGGTCCGCCGGTTGATTCTGTGCTCGGGCAAGGTGTACTACGACCTGGCTGCAGCTCGAGACAAGCTCGGTGTGCAGGGGCTTGCCCTGGTGCGCATCGAGCAGCTGTACCCCTTCCCGGTGGATGAGATAGCCGAGGAGCTCCACCGTTACGAAAACGCGGAGGTCCTGTGGGTCCAGGAGGAGCCGGAGAACATGGGGGCATGGCGGTCGATGCATACCAAGTTTTCCGACCACTTCAAGGTCCCCCTGCTTCGCCGGACCCGGACCGAGAGCGCCAGCCCGGCATCCGGAAGCGCAAGGACCCACGAGCGGGAGCAGGAGCAGTTGATCAGCGGCGCCCTGGCCGGGCTGGCCGACTGATGACGAAGGCACTGCGATAAACCTCAACCACTATGTCTTCCACGCTGAGTGGACGGTGCCGGCGGACTTCGAGACCACCTTCGCGGCGCTGCGCGACCTGCCCTCCTACGCCCAGTGGTGGCCGGAGGTCAAAAGTGTGATCCCGGTGTACGAGGACCGGGCGGTGGTGCTGATCATGGGAATGCTTCCGTACGCCCTGGAGTTCTTGATGGAGGCCGAGGTTGCCGACGAGTCGACCGGCACGCTGAGGGCGGCCCTCTCCGGCGACCTCGAGGGGTTCTCCAGCTGGGTCGTAAAGGCGGAGGACGGCGGGTGCCGCCTGATCTACAACCAGGAGGTTGAGGTGACGAAGAAGCTGCTGCGGGTTCTGGCGCCGATCGCCCGCCCGTTCTTCCGGCTGAACCACCACGTGATGATGACCCGCGGCGAGAAAGGCCTGAGGGCGCACCTCTCTCAGGCCAAGGCTTGAGCCTGTTTCGCCGGGTCGGTTTGGCGGGGCTCGTCCTGCTGATGGGGGGCTCCGGCACCATCCACCTCACCAAACCCGGTCTCTACACGCCGATAGTGCCCAGGATCCTCGGAGACGCCGGGTTCTGGGTGTTCTGGAGCGGAATCCTCGAGATCGTGGCGGCATTCCTGCTGCTCCTGCCGAGAACCAGGCGCCGGGGCGCCCTGCTCACCATGGCGATCCTGGTTGCGGTGTACCCGGCCAACATCCAGATGGCGCTCGACGGCGGGCAGCCGGGCGGGGGGTGGTATTCCGGGTCGTCGCTGATGTTGTGGTTGCGCCTGCCGGTCCAACCGCTGCTGGTTTGGTGGGCCTGGACCTTCTACCGGGACCGGAGCAGGGTTCCGGACGCCGAACAGCTACCGGCGGCAAAGGCCTAGGGAGAATCTAATCCTTCAGCTGGATGCCTTGTCCTTCATGTCGGGCTCGGCGAAGCCGGGGTCCTCCTGGAAGGCGGTGTTCTTGGGACCCATTACCTCCTCCACCGGCTTCACGCCGTCCATGTACGACTTGGCGTTGTTCCAGAACCCGTTGGACCGGTCCTCGGCTGCCTTCACGCACTCCGGGCAGGGGCTGGGACTGCCTTTGTCGTCGAACTTGCGCTGCCCGTGGCGGCACATTTCGTGCTGGAGAACTGCATTGAGCTCCTTTTGAGCACGCGCCGCGGCGGCGAGGAAATCGGGATCGTCCAACATGGCGCAACTCCTTTCGGGGTATAGACACCTTCTGCCGGTAAACCATACGCCCGCCTGCGTTTGAGCGCATCCCGAGGCCGGGGCGCAGAACGTTGAATATTATCGGCACAAGACAACCCCCACCGAACAGGAGGTCATCCATGCGTCGCAGGCGAACCAAGCTCAGGCTCGTTCCCGACCGGCCCGCCGTGAGGCGCCGGAAGGTTCCCACCGGGGTGGAGGCGCTGCTTCCCGGACTGGTGGCGGGGGTGGCGGCTGCGGCGGCCCTCAAGTTCTGGCTCGACCAGAGGCGGAGGAACAATTCGGAAGAGGCGGGCGTTATCACTGCTGAGGTCCACAGCAACGGCCATGCGAAGGTCAAGCTGGACAGCCTCGACCAGTTTTCCTGATCGAAGGAGAGTCCCACTTGGAGAAGGTAGTCAAGACCGAAGAGGAGTGGCGCGCCGAGCTTACGCCCGAGCAGTACAGGGTCCTGCGGGAGAAGGGGACCGAGAGGCCCTTCACCGGCGCCTACGTCCACAACAAAGCCGACGGCATGTACCAGTGCGGCGCCTGCGGAGCGGACCTGTTCAGCTCCGACGTGAAGTTTGACTCCGGCACCGGCTGGCCGAGCTTCACCGAGCCGGTTGCCGATGGCCGGGTGGAGTTGAAGCCCGACAACAGCATGTTCATGCGGCGTACCGAGGTCGTTTGCGGAGCGTGCGGCGGCCACCTGGGCCACGTGTTCGACGACGGCCCCGGCCCGACGGGACAGCGCTACTGCATCAACTCCTGCTCGCTGAAGTTCGAAGAGAAGCCGGGCGGCGAGTAGCTATAAGCCGAATGCTCGCATCGCGTTGGCGGTAGTCGCTTCGGCGACCTCCTCCACCGGAAGCCCCAGGGCGGCCGCCACCGCGGCGCCCACGTCGGCCACGTTGCGAGGCTCGTTCGGCTTTCCACGGTGAGGCATCGGCGACAGGTAGGGCGAGTCGGTTTCGATCATCAGTCGGTCCAGCGGCACCACCCGGGCCGCTTCCCGGAGAGTCTCGGCGTTCTTGTATGAGACGTTGCCCGCAAACGACACGTAGCCTCCCATTTCAATGGCAATCCGGGCCTCCGGCGCACCCCCTGAGAAGCAGTGAAAGATCAGCGTGCCGGGAGCCCCCGCCCGGTTCAGCTGCTCGACGACCTGGGGGAATGCCTCCCGGATGTGCATGACCATCGGGAGGTCCAGCCGCCTGGCCAGCTCGATCTGGGCGGCGAACGCACGGTGTTGGGAGTCCGGGCTGGCGTGCTCCCGGTAGAAGTCAAGCCCCACCTCCCCGATGGCCACCACCCTAGGCCGGGTCGCCAGGCTCTCGATCTCGGCCCCGACCACCTCGTCGAAGTCCTCGGCGTCGTACGGGTGGATTCCCACCGTGGCGTAGACGCCGGGGTGCTCTGACGCCAGCCGGACCGCCTCCCGGCTGCTCGGCAGGTCGGTTCCGATCGTCACCATCGTCGTGACGCCGGCCTCCGACGCCCGGTTCAGGGCTCCGGTCAGATCACCCTCCAACGAGTCCAGGTGGCAGTGCGAGTCGACCCAGATCAATCGGGCTTCTCGACCTCGACCCGCGGGAAGATCGAGGCCCCCTTGGTGACCTTCGTCCCCACCAGCGAGGTGCCCGAAGCGAGCGACTCGAAGAGCGGCCGGGGGTCCTCGAGCTCGACACCGAGCTGCTCGCGGATCCGGCGGGAGGCCGAGGGCATCGCGGGGGAGATCAGCACCGAGATTTGCCGGATTGCCTCGCAGATGGTGTGGATGACCGTGGCCAGTCGCTCCCGCTGTTCGGGGTCCTTGGCCAGCTTCCAGGGCGTGGTGTCGTCTATGTAGTGGTTGACCGCGCGGACGAACTCGAAGACCTCGGCCAGAGCGCCGGACGGGTTCAGCTCCCGCACCTTGACTGCCATCTCCTCGCCGGATCTCCTCGCCACCTCCTGCAGGGTGGTCTCCAGCTCGGTGTTGCCGGCCGGCTCGGGGACGACCGCCTCGAAGTAGTTTGTGGTCATCGCCAGCGAGCGGCTGACCAGGTTGCCCAGGTCGTTGGCCAGATCGGCGTTGTAGCGCGCGGCCATCGCTTCCCAGGAGAACGGGCCGTCCTGGCCGAAGGTGCCCTCCCGCAGGAAGTGGTAGCGGTAGCCGTCGGCTCCGAAGGTGTCGAGGAGCAGGTGGGGCGATATCCCGGTCAGGCTGGTCTTGGACATCTTTTTGCCCCCAACGGTCAGGAACCCGTGGGCGAACACCATCCGGGGCAGCTCGAGACCTGCGGCCATGAGGACCGCCGGCCAGATCACTGCGTGCTGGCGCAGGATGTCCTTTCCGATCAGGTGCACGTCGGCGGGCCAGATGCTGTCGAACCGCTCGGGGTCCCGCCCCTGGCCGACTGCGGTGGTGTAGTTCTGCAGGGCGTCGATCCACACGTACATGACGTGTTTGGGGTCCCAGGGGATCGGCACACCCCAGGAGAACGACGTCCGGGAGATCGAAAGGTCCTGCAGTCCCCCTTTGACGAAGCTCATGACCTCGTTGCGGCGGATGTCGGGCTGGACGAAGCCGGGCCGGGTCTCGTAGAGCTCGATCAGGCGGTCGGCGTAGGCGGAGAGACGGAAGAAGTAGTTCTCCTCCTCGAGCCACTCCACCGGCCGCTCGTGGATGGGACACAGGTTGTCGATGATCTCGCTCGGCTGGTAGAAGGCCTCACACGCCACGCAGTAGGGGCCTGTGTAGGTGTCGAGGTAGATGTCGCCCTGGTCGTACAGCCGCTGAACCAGCTCCTGGACCGGCCTGGTGTGGCGGTCCTCGGTGGTCCGGATGAAGTCGTCGTAGGAGATCTCCAGCCGTTCCCAGACCTCCTTCCAGCGGGGGAGGATCTGGTCGGCCCACTCGGTGGGGCTCACCCCGTTGGCCTCCGCCGCCTGGGCGATCTTCTGCCCGTGCTCGTCGGTCCCGGTAAGAAAAAAGACCTTTTCGCCCGCCAATCGGTGGAACCGCGCGAAGAAGTCGGCGTTTACTGTGGTGTATGCGTGTCCAATATGGGGCACGTCGTTCACGTAGTAAATCGGCGTGGTCAGGTAGTAGGTGTTCTTCGATGCTTTAACGTCTGTGTCAGCGTCTATGACGTCGTCTTTCTCTGTGTTGCTGGTAATGTCTATATTCATAGGGGATGGGGACTTTCTTAAAGGAGAATTATGGCGAAGCGAGCGTCCGCAGGTGACGTATCTGAAGTGCGGATACTATCTAATGGTATGAAAAACACGGGCATGAACCGGAAGTTGGACGTACTAGGTCGGATAGTTATTCCTGCGGAAATCCGGAAGTCACTCGATCTCAAAGAGGGCGGTGTCCTCGACATCTCTCTCGAGGAAGATCGCATCATCCTTACCCCACGGCAGG
>DASTUJ010000059.1 GCA_035759705.1 Actinomycetota bacterium
GAGAGGATTGGGTGGAGACCACCATCGGGGCCTCGGTGTCGCTGGGGGTCGACGAGTCGCAGTCCCGCCTGTGGGAGAACCACGTCGGCCGCAGCCTGGCCTTTTGGGAGGGCGAATTCGCCAACGCCGCCGCAGCGCTGGCGCCTCTGGCTCGGTCCAGCCCGGAGGCGGTGTTCCGTGCCGTGAACCGGGTTCGCCGGTCGCTCATCCGGGTGGAGGCCGACGAGGTCACCTACCCGCTGCACGTCGCAGTCCGCTTTGAGATCGAGCGAGCCATCTCGCGGGGCGAGCTGAAGGCCGCGGACCTGCCCGCTGCATGGAACGAGAGCTACGAGCGCATCCTCGGCATCAGTCCGCCGAGCGACGCCGACGGCGTCCTGCAGGACGTCCACTGGAGCATCGGCTACCTGGGCTACTTCCCGACCTATCTGATCGGGTCCGTGTACTCGGCGGCCCTTTTCGACGCCTACACGGCCCACGCCGGAGGCAAGGACGCGGTCCGGGACCAGTTCCGGGCGGGCGACTTCGCCCCCTTGCTGACCTGGCTGCGCAAGAACGTCCACGAGGTGGGTTCGTTGAAGCTGCCTGCCCAGGTCATTGCCGACGCCACCGGCCGGCCGGCGGAAGGCGGGATCGACACCGGCCCGTTCGTCGCCTACATCCAGTCGAAGTACCGGGACCTGTACGACCTGTAACTAGCTAGAGTGCTTCCGGTGAGATGCTTTCGCCGTCGAGTGTTGTGCTGTTTCGCCGTCCTGCTCCTTGGGCTGGCCGCCTGCGGCAGGGATTCGGCTCCCGGTGTGTTGCGCACCTCGACGCCTGAAGCATCCCCATCGCCTCCACCGGCCTCTCCGTCGCCCGAGCCGTCCCCTTCACCGGTCGCCCCACCTACCCCCAGCCCGCCGTCCCCCGCCCCGGTCGCAGCGCCGGCCGGGCAATACACCTTCCCGCTGGCTTCCGCATCGGCGGCCCGCTACGGCCGTTCCCACCACGACTACCCGGCGACGGACATCTTCGCGCCCTGCGGAACCCCGGCCGTCGCCGTCACCGGCGGGGTGATCCAAGAGGTCAGCCGGACCGACGAGTGGAGTTCGGCGAACGACAACCCGGCGATCCGGGGAGGCCTTTCCTACTCGATGGTCGGCGACGACGGCGTGCGTTACTACGGCAGCCACCTGGCAACGGTGGCCCCGGACATAAATCCCGGGACCCGGGTGGAGAAGGGCCGCCAGATCGGCACCGTCGGGGATACCGGAAACGCCCGAGGGTCCGGCTGCCACCTTCACTTCGGCCTTTCGCCTCCGTGCGGGCCCGGCGACTGGCAGGTCCGCCGGGGGACCGTCTACCCGTGGTCATACCTCGACTCGTGGCGTTCCGGCGGCGGTCGCTCGCCGACCGACGAGGTGCAGGCCTGGAACGCCCGCAATCGCGCCTGCTGAGGGAACTTCGAAATCTAACATTTGGCATTGACACCCGCCGACCCAGCCGAGAGGATGGTCGGGTCCAAGGGGGCCTCTTGAAGCGACACCTCGTACTTTCCGTGCTGCTGTTGATGGTGCTGCTTGCCCTCTCCCTGCCTGCCTCGGCCGTGACTGCGCCGAAGGACTCCGCCCAGAACCGCCTCGATGTCTACGCCGGTGAGGTAACCCCGGAACAGCTGGACGACGTGGTGGGGCTGGGAGTCGACCGCAGGGAGATGCAAATCGAGGTAGTGCCCGGCTCGGCCCGGGGCGCCAAGCGCAGGCTTCGGATCGAGACCGTCCTCAGCGGCCGCCAGGCCGGTTCGCTTCGGGCTCAGGGCATCGACCTGCAGGCCAAGACGGTCGGCGGCGCCACGACCGCCCAGCGATCCACCGCGCTGGCAGCCGAGGGGTTCGAGGTCTTCAAGAAGTACGGCGGCCCCGGCGGAATCAAAGAGGAGTTCGAGCAGGTCGCCGCCGCCAACCCGGAGATAACGAAGCTGGTGGTGCTCGGAAAGACCCATCAGGGCCAGGACATCGTGGCGATGAAGGTCACCCGCGGCGCACGAAACGTCCGGGACGGAGCCAGGCCCTCGGTGCTCTACATCGGCGCCCAGCACGCTCGGGAGTGGATCACCCCCGAGATGATCCGCCGGCTCATGCACCACCTCGTCGACAATTATGACAACGACCCCGAAATTCGCCGGTTGGTCAACCAGAACGAGTTGTGGCTCGTTCCCGTGTCCAACCCGGACGGGTACGACTGGTCCTTCGAGCCCGGGCAGCGCCTGTGGCGCAAGAACCTCAGGGACAACAACCGGGACGGGCAGATAACGCCCGGTGACGGCGTCGACCTGAACCGCAACTACCCCACGAAGTGGGGCTACGATAACGAAGGCTCCTCTCCCGACCCCGAGAGCGAAACCTACCGGGGGCCGCGACCGGCCTCGGAGCCGGAGACCCAGGCGCTCATTGCGCTGGGGGCACGGGTAAGGTTCGACTTCCTGGTCAACTACCACTCGGCCGCCGAACTTCTGCTGTACGGAACCGGCTGGCAGGTTGCCACTCCGGGGCCGGACGACGTCCTTTATGAGGCGATGGCGGGTGACGACGCCAATCCCGCCATTGCCGGCTACGACCCGGATATCTCGGCGGAGCTGTACACCACCAACGGCGACACCGACACCCACTTCACCGAGGCCTTCGACACTCTCGGCTTCACGCCGGAGATGGCCACCTGCGAGGAAGCCGCGAACAGCGTGCCCGACGACGAGTGGGTGGCCGCGGAGGATTGTGTCGCACTCGGTTTCGACTTCCCCGACGACGAGGCCCTCATCCAGGCCGAGTTCGAAAAGAACCTGCCGTTCGCGCTGTCGGTTGCCCGGTCGGCAGACGAGCCCGACGACCCCGATTCGGTTGTCGGCCGTACTGCGGAGGAATTCCGGCTCGACCCCTTCACCGTCTCTCACGGAGACCCCCAGACGGTGGCGGTGGTGGCCAAGAGGGAGCTGCGCCGGCTCCGGCTCAACTTCCGGATCAACGGCGGGCCCGCCCGGTCTGCGCCCACCGACGAATGGCAGGGGGGAGAACGTTACGGTGACGAAAACGAGGTCTACTACGCCGAGTACCGCGGCGTGGTCACGGGCGCCGCTCCTGGAGATCAGGTGGAGGTCTGGTTCACCGCCGAACGGCCCAACGGCCGGAACGCGAGGAGCGCCTCATTCACCTACACGGTCGCCGCGGACACCACCGCCCGGGTGCTGGTCGTCGCCAACGAGGACTACGAGGGCGTAAACCCCACCTACGATCCGCCGATCACCGCCCCGAAGTACGCCGCCCTCCACGAGGCGGCGGTTGAAGCCTCCGGCTACCCGGCCGACGTCTGGGACGTCTCCGCCCAGGGCGTGCCCCACGACCTGGGAGTGCTCAGTCACTACGACGCCATCGTCTGGTATCTCGGCGACAACCGTTTCACCCAGGATCCGGAGGACGAGCTCGTGGAGACGTTCGCGGGCGACCTTCCGGAGATGGCCGTCGCCGAGCGCCAGCAGTACCTCACGATGGCGGTGCGGGACTTCCTCAACGAGGGCGGGAAGCTCATCCACGCGGGTGAGACCGCCCAGCACCAGGGGCTCCCGGGGTTCGCAGAGTTCATCGGAGGCGTCTACTACGGGTTGAACGGGGACCCGACCGCGGAGTGCGAGATCACCGCCAACTTCGGCGGTGACTGCCTGATCTTGGCCGACGACTTCCGCCAGTACTACCTGGGAGCATTCAACCGGGTCAGCTTCAGCGCCCCCGACGGCGTTCTGGGCATCGCCAGGCCGATCAACGGCGTTGACGTCGACCTGGGCGGTCCCGTAGTAGAGGGTGACAACCCGCTCGACGAGGCCGGGCTTTTCCTTCCCACCAGCGACGTGCTTCCCCGCCGCCAGTTCCCGCAGTTCGACAGCAGGGGAGCGGCGGTCTACGTATCCGGAAGCGTCGGGCCGTTCGACCCGTTCGAGGGAACGCGCTACGCCGGCATGCTCCACTCCGACTTCGCCTACTCCCGACTCACCAGGACCATAGACCTGGCGGGGGCAACGACAGCCCAGCTGCAGTTCCAGCTGTCGCTCAACATCGAGTCAGACTTCGACAACCTGATCGTCGAAGCCCACACCGTCGGGCAGGACAACTGGACGACACTGGCCGAAACCGGCGGCGCAACCAGCACCAACCCCCCGGCCGACTGCGAGTTTGCGATCACGGACCACCCGTTCCTCACGCACTACCTGGACGAGACCACCTGTACCTCGCCCGGCTCGACCGGCACCTGGAACGCGGTCACCGGGGCCACCAACGGCTGGGAGCAGGTTAACTACGACCTCACGGCCTTCGCCGGCCAGCAGGTGGAGGTGTCGATCTCCTACGTCTCCGACATCTTCGTCGGGGTCATCGGAGCCTTCGTCGACGACACCCGGGTGATCATCGACGGTCAAAGCTCCAACGAGGACGGCTTCGAGGGGGCGACCAGCGCCTGGTCCGTCACCGGCCCGCCCGAGGGCAGCCCGGGCAACGACACCGAATGGCAGATCACCGAGAAGCTGTTGGACCTGTACGCAGCCACCTCCACCGAGGACACACTTCTGTTGGGCTTCGGCCTGGAGCAGCTGGCGACCGACGCAGACCGGGTCGAGCTGCTGCGCAAAGCCCTGAACGGCCTGCTGGGGTAGGGAAGCGGCGTTCGCGCGATTGCCGCCCGTATACTGACCGAATGAAGACCCCCTTTAAGCTCCTCGTCTGCCTGCTCGCGCTTGGTTTGTTGCTGGGTGCGTGCGGCGGTGAGGAAGAGCCGGAAAGACCGGCCTACAAGACCTTCACCTCAGACGAGGGCAAGTTCAGCGCTGATTTCCCCGGAGCCCCAAAACGTGATGCCCGAACCGAGACTGCGGGAGACATCAAGCTCAACCTGGTCCACTTCAGTGTCGACAACGGCGACGAGGCGGTGTCGGTCTCTTTCATCGACTACCCGGAGTCGGTTTCGACCCAGGACCCCAAGGTGCTGCTCGACAGCATCGCCGAGGGCGCGGCGAGCGCAGCCGACGGCACCGTGGCGGGAGTACAGAGCAAGCTCAAGTCGAAGACGCCGACCACGGTCGGCGCCAACCAGGCCATCGACTTTCAGGTCGACATCGACGAGCGTGAGCTGGTGGCCCGGGCGATACTCGTGGGGACCCGCATGTACCTGCTCCAGGTGGTCAGCGAGCCCGGTGTCGACAGCACCAGCTACAAGAGGCTGACCGAGAGCTTCGAGCTGATCTGAGGGCGCCCCATCGGGTGGGCATAAAAGTGGCCCTCCCGAAGGAGGGCCACGTTTAATTTTGAGGGTATCTAGAAGCGGTTGAGCACGTAGTTGGCCAGGAAGTACAGGATGACGATGGTGATCGCCAGAATGAATCCGTACTTCACCATGGCGTAACCGGCAAGTCCGGAATTGGCCGGCTCGGGGTCGGAAACTACCCGCCTCTCGACGACTGGTTCTTCTTCGTAAACGGGCACTCGGGGCCTCCTTGTTTTCAGGACAAGTCAAATACTTCGTGTCTTAAAGGTTCCCTTTAGGAGGGAACGGCAAACCAAATTCGTGGCAGACTGCCAGCGGTAGAAACCCGGGGAGTGTTATGGACGACAAGCACGAGTACGAATTCCGAAGGGTCGGGCGGTTCCCGCCGTACGTCTTTGCTCAGGTGAACGCCCTGCTGGCGCAGGCACGCCGGGCCGGCGAGGACGTCATCGACCTGGGTATGGGCAACCCGGACATCCCCACGCCCGAGCCGATCGTCGAGAAGCTGATCGAGGCCGCCCGCAACCCCCGCAACCACCGCTACTCGATGTCCCGGGGACTGCCCAAGCTGCGCCGGGCCATCTGCGACTGGTACGAGCGCTCCTACAACGTGATCCTGGACCCGGAGACCGAAGCCCTCGCCGTCATCGGCGCCAAGGAGGGCCTCAGCCACCTCATGTGGATCCTCCTGGAGCCCGGCGACTCGGTTCTCGTGCCCGAGCCGACCTACCCCATCCACACCTACGCCCCCATGCTGGCCGGCGCCAATGTCATCCGGGTGCCGCTCTCGCTGGACGCCGACTTCTTCCGTAACCTGACCGAGGCCTTCGACAACACCTCCCCGTCCCCGCGGGTGGTCATCGTGTCGTTCCCGCACAACCCGACCACTGCAACCGTGGAACTCGAGTTCTTCGAGCGCCTGGTGGAGTTCGCCAAGCGCCACGACGTGCTGATCGTGCACGACATGGCGTACGCCGACCTGGTCTTCGACGCCGAGCGGGCCCCGTCGCTGCTGCAGGTCCCCGGAGCCAAAGACGTCGGTGTGGAGTTCTTCTCGATGTCCAAGTCCTACTCAATGGCCGGCTGGCGGCTGGCCTTCATGGTCGGAAACCCGGAGATCGTCGCCGGTCTCGGGCGCCTGAAGTCCTACCTCGACTACGGGGTGTTCCAGCCGATCCAGATCGCCGGCATCATCGCCCTGAACGAGTGCACCGAGGCCCCCAAGGAGATCCGGGAGACCTACCGCAACCGCCGGGACGCCCTGGTGTCGGGCCTGTCGCGGGCCGGCTGGGAGATCCCGAACCCACCGGCCACGATGTTCGCCTGGGCGCCGATTCCCGACCGGTTCAAGGACATGGGGTCGCTGGAGTTCTCCAAGATGATGATCAACAAGGCCAAGGTAGCGGTTTCCCCCGGCGTGGGCTTCGGCCGGGCCGGCGACGGCCACGTCCGCTTCGCGCTTGTCGAAAACGAGCACCGCATCCGCCAGGCGGCGCGCGGCATCAAGGCAATGCTGGACGAGTAGACCTTTTTCGGGGTTTCTCCTTATCCTCGGGCAGATCTTGTTGGCTGCACAGTTATCGGGCCGAACGCCGGTGGTTCGAGTCAGACTTCCGGGACTGCCCGTGGGAATGGTGCAATGAAGTCCGCGCGGCCCAATCGGTAGACGTTAAGGAGACATCATGACTGTCAAGCGGATGGACAACGTCGGCATCGTGGTAGAAGACCTCGAAGCCGCCATTGAGTTCTTCACCGAGCTTGGCCTCGAGCTCGAGGGGCGGGCCCCCATCGAAGGAGACTGGGCAGACGGCGTCACTGGGTTGCGGGGCCAGCGCGTCGAGATTGCAATGATGCGTACGCCGGACGGCCACAGCCGCCTCGAGTTGTCCCGATTCCTCGCCCCGCCTGTGGTCGCCGATCACCGCAGCGCCCCGGTGAACGCCCTTGGCTACCTGCGGGTCATGTTCGCCGTGGAGGACATCGACGATACGCTCGCCCGGCTCGGCAAACACGGCGCGGAGCTCGTCGGCGAAGTGGTCCAGTACGAAGACATCTACCGGCTCTGCTACATCCGGGGCCCCGAAGGAATTCTCATCGGGATTTCCCAAGAGCTCGGACATCAGACCTCCCGTTGAGCACATGTGAAGCTACGGACTGACGGGGCCGGGCCCCTCGCTGCCGCGCCGCTCATCCACTCAGATCACTTCAGCGACTAGACAACTCGGCGTTCACCGTCAGGTACGGCTGGGATGTGCCCTGGGAGAATGATCCTGGAGTCCTACCGAGGGGTGTTTGACGTTTTGATGGAGGGGCTTCAAATCGAGTAGATTTGTCGAAAGGTCGGGCTCGACCACTCCCAACCACGCCCGCAACCAATCATGCCTAAAGACGCACCCATTACCGCCGACACCCTTACCGGCCGCCGTTTCTACCGATTCCTCGAACTGACGCTTGCGCCCTACCTGCGCTGGGCGTACCGGGTGAAGGTCTCCGGACTCGAAACCTTCCCGATGGAGGGCCCGGTCATCGTCGTGGCCAACCACCTGTCGTTCTGGGACTCGTTCTGGGTGCCGCTGTGCGTTCCCCGCAGGGTCGTCTTCCTGGCCAAGGCCGAATACTGGGACAGCATCAAGACCCGGTGGCTGGTCAAGTCGCTCGGCATGATCCCCATCCGGCGCGACATCCGGGCCAAGAGCCTGGCGGCGCTGGAGACGGGCATCGAGTTCCTGAAGTCCGGGGGCGTCCTGGGCCTGTACCCCGAAGGCACCCGCTCTCCCGACGGCCGCCTCTACCGGGGCCGCACCGGCGTCGCCCGGCTGGCTCTGGGCTCCAATTCGCCGGTCGTCCCGATCGGCCTGATCGGCAGCCGCGAGGTCATGCCCAAAGGCGCCAAGTTCCCGAAGCTCCGGGGTCACATAACGGTCAAGTTCGGCCCCCCGTTGACCTTTGAGAAGTACGCCGACAGCGACAACCCCCGGGTTGCCCTGCGGGCCATGACCGACGAGATCATGTTCGCGATCATGGAGCAATCCGGCCAGACCTACGTCGACGAGTACGCCTCCCGGGATGCAGCCCCCAAGCCGGCAGCCGAGGACATGCGCATCCCGACCGAGGAGAAGCTCGGCTAGCGATTCCTCAACCGCTGAAAACCCTGTAGAAGAGGTAACCGCGGTCTCTTCCGGGCTGGTCTACCGCCCAGACGGTGGCGTCGTTGCTGCCGGCAAGGCTGGAAACTTTCATGAGCGTCGTTACGGCCCCGAAGCGCTCAATACGTACCGACCCGCGGGGTCGTCGGGATTGCTGCTCATGTCCGCTCTGATACTCATGACGTCGCCATCAGGACCGACTCCCGTCCCTCCCGCAGTACACATAAATGCACTCGCCCCTCCAGGACGGCAGCGCAGTTCGTCGAATTGATCGGCGGCGGACGGGATCGCAACCAGAAATTGCTCGAGGTACTCCGGCTGGCGACGGCCGGGCAATTCGCCAATCCCGACCGCTAACGCTTCTTGGGGCGCCTCTTGGGGCTCTCGGCCGGCGGGTCCGGGCGGCGTAGATCCGGTTCGATTCGCTCCCCCCGTACGTCCCGGGTGGTGAGCCCGGCCGGCAGCGTCAGGCCGAGGTCCTGCAGGCTCGTGCCCAGCCCGGTGTGGGTGTTAACTTCAATCTGCGGCTCCAGCTCCGGGCCGAAGTCCGGTGGAGTGAAGGTTGGTTGAGCTGCTGCGCCGTCGGCATCACCCATGCTGGCTCTCCTTGTCTGACTGCCCCCCGTTGGAAAGACGAACCAGTTTCAGAGTAGACCGGCCGAGGTCCAGCCACAAGACCTTCAACTCTTTTGAGGACGCCTCCCACCACCTCGCCGGCGATCGTCAGCCGGTACTCCCGGATCAACGCCTCCCGGTCGCCCTCCCGCTCGCCAGCTTCAGCTTGCGGTAGGCGTAGATCCCCCAAACCGTCCACGCCACCACCAGGAACGGGAGCAGCCAGTCCAGGAGGTCACGACCTGAATTCGTCCAGCTTGTCCCTAAACAGCGTCGAGGCGATGGTCGTTCGCCGGAACTCGCCCTTCAGGAACGACTCGGCGAAGCCCTTCGCCTGCTCGTAGGAGACTTTGGGCGGCATCGGGGGCTCGTCCGGGTTGACCAGGACGTCGACCACCGCCGGTCCCGGGTGGGCGAAGGCGGCCTCGATCCCCCCGCGGACCTGGGCCGGGTCCTCGACCGTGACGCCGAAGCCGCCGCAGGCGGTGGCCCAGGGGGCGAAGTCGAAACGCCTCTCGAAGCGGACGCCGTGCTCCGGATAGCCCAGCGCCATCTGCTCCCACAGGATCTGGCCGAGAAGGCCGTTGTTCAGGATCACGACCTTTACCGGCAGCTCGTAGCGGACTGCGGTCATGAAGTCGGCCATGAGCATGGCAAAAGCGCCGTCGCCCACGAAGGCGATGCAC
>DASTUJ010000060.1 GCA_035759705.1 Actinomycetota bacterium
ACGTCGGTGCCCAGAACGGCGACGAACAGCGGCTGGCCGAGCTCGGGCTTCCAGGTGGTGCCGGCAACCTTGTTGATCCCCACAGCGGCCGGGCTTTCCGTGGCGCCGGCCGGCCGGACGATGGGAGCCAGGGCCCACCAGAGGAAGGCCACGGCCATCGCCGCAACCACGACCAGGGCGACAGCGGCCCGGCGGACACGGCGGCTCAGGTTCCCGGGGACGATCAAGGGGCGGCCCCCTCGGTTGCGTTGAGGTTGGTGGTGAAGGCGGAGATCTTGTAGTCCTCGCCCTCCCGTTGCAGCCAGAAGCTCGCCGCATGCCGGATTACGACGTCCTCGCCGTCGGCCGTTGGTTTGCCGACCGCCTCGAAGCTGACCGACGCCAGGCCCAGCGGCAGGCTGCCGTCGGTGTCGACGAAGAAGGTGAGCCGGTCGATGTTCTGGACGTTAGACGTGACGCTTTCGATCTTGTCCGACAGGTCGCTCATCGCCAGGTTCCCCAGGTTGGCGGCCTGGCCGGGCTGGGCCTCGGCGGTGAACAGGGGAGCGAGGTCGGGGTGCTGCCCGCCCTGCCACTTGGCCGGGTCCAGGAAGGCGGCGGAGTAGAAGTTGTTCATGAGGGTGGTGATCTTGGCGGCTTCGACGGCTGCCTTCGCCCCGGAGTCGCCCCGGTTCTGCGGGTCGATCGTGCGGACCTCGCCCAGCTGGAACGCAGCCTCGGCCGCCTTGGGCTTCTCCTCCTTGTTGCCCGGGACTATGTCCCTGGCTTGCTCGCACGCGCCCATCAGCACTGTGAATGCCAGGAGTAGCGGGAGTGCCCGGAGGAGTCGGTTGCTTGCCACGGCACCGCATTCTGCCCTAACGCCGGACCAACACTCAAACCCGCGGCTCCAGCCGGCAGGGGTCGCAACCATAGGCTGGGGCAACCTAGGTATAATCCCCCACGGCGGAAACTACCCCAGCACCCTGAAATTGGGCTGCCACGCATCAATCGCAAACCGACGGAGGCTCACCCCGCATGCCTGGACCTTTATATCTCGCCGTTGAAGGCGGCTCCATCGACGTACAGCTGGACTCGTTCGAGCAAATGTCGCTCTATATCATCCTGGGAATTTCGGTCCTCGCACTGTTGGTGGCTGGTTACTTTGCCAAGCAGGTGCTGGCCGCACCGCGCGGCACGGAGAAGATGATCGAGATCTCCGACGCCATCCAGGAGGGCTCCCGCGCCTACCTGAAACGGCAGTTCAGCACCCTGTCGATCTTCGTGGTGATCCTGACGCTGGGGTTGTTTTTCCTCCCGGTAGGCGAGGTCTCCGGAAACGCCGGCACCGTGAAGATTGCCCGGTCGATCGCCTTCCTTCTGGGCGCCGGCTTCAGCGCATCGATCGGATTCGTCGGCATGACCCTGGCGGTAAAGGCGAACGTACGAGTAGCCAACGCCGCCCAGGAGTCCCAGAAACGGGCCCTGACAATCGCCTTTCGGGCGGGCGGCGTCTGCGGAATGTTCACGGTCGGTCTGGGCTTGCTCGGAGCGGCCGCTATCTTTTTGATCTTCAAGGGCGACGCCCCGACCGTGCTGGTCGGGTTCGGATTCGGTGGAGCGCTGCTGGCGATGTTCATGCGGGTCGGCGGCGGTATCTTCACCAAGGCCGCCGACGTGGGCGCCGACCTGGTCGGCAAGGTCGAGCAGGGAATCCCTGAGGACGACCCCCGCAACGCAGCGACCATCGCCGACAACGTGGGCGACAACGTCGGCGACTGCGCCGGTATGGCGGCCGACATCTTCGAGTCGTACGAGGTGACCCTGGTCGCCGCGCTGATCCTCGGCTTCACCGCTTACAGCACGTTCGGCGCCCGCGGCGCCGCCATCGGCGTCATGTTCCCGCTGTTCGTGCGGGCCATCGGCGTCATCACCTCGATCATCGGCATCTACCTGGTCAACCCCCGCAGCGAATCCGAGAGCGGCATCAAGTCGATCAACCGGGGCTTCTTCTACTCCGGCATCCTGTCGGCTCTGCTGGTCTTCCTGCTGACCTACCTCTACTTCAAGCCCAACGGCGAGGTCGACTGGGCGCCTGCCTGGGCGGTCACGTTAGGACTGGTCCTGGCAGCGGTAATCCACTACCTCACCGAGTACTACACCTCGACCGAGAAGAAGCCGGTCAAGGAGATCGCAGCGGCGACCCAGACCGGTCCCGCAACCACAATCATCTCCGGCTTCGCATTCGGCCTCGAGTCCACGGTTTGGTCGATTGTGGCCATCGCCGGCGCCATCGGCGGGGCGTTCCTGCTCGGCGGGGGCGACGAGGCCAAGGCGCTGTACATGATCGCCCTGACCGGTATGGGCATGCTGACGACCGTCGGAGTCATCGTCTCGATGGACACCTTCGGCCCGATCGCCGACAACGCCCACGGCGTTGCCGAGATGTCCGGGGGCCTCGGCGGCAAAGCCGACGAGATCATGGCCAGCCTGGACGCAGTCGGCAACACCACCAAAGCAATCACCAAGGGCATGGCAATCGCCACCGCCGTCATCGCCGCCACCTCGCTGTTCGGGTCCTTCCGGGACTCGGTCATCGATGTCGGAGGCGAGATGTTCCGGGACTTCGCGGTCCGGATCGACCGGCCGGAGGTCCTAATCGGGCTTCTGATCGGTGGAGCGGTCCCGTTCCTGTTCTCCTCGCTTACCATCTCGGCCGTAGGCCGCACCGCCTTTGCAGTGGTGCAGGAGGTGCGCCGCCAGTTCCGGGAGCACCCCGGGATCATGGACTACACCGAGAAGCCCAACTACGCCCGGGTGGTCGACATCGTGACCAAGGCGTCGCTGCAGGAGCTGGCAACCCCTGGCCTGCTGGCGGTCCTCACCCCGATCCTCGTGGGCTTCGCCCTGGGGGCCGAGGCGCTGGGCGCATTCCTGGCCGGAGTCATCCTCTGCGGCCAGCTGCTGGCGGTCATGCTCAGCAACTCCGGTGGAGCCTGGGACAACGCCAAGAAGCTGGTTGAAGAGGGCGCCTACGGTGGCAAGGGCTCCAGCTCGCACGAGGCCGCCGTCATCGGCGACACCGTGGGGGACCCGTTCAAGGACACCGCCGGCCCGGCGCTGAACCCGCTCATCAAGGTGATGAACCTGGTAGCAGTGCTGGTTGCGGTCCCCGTCGTGACGATCATCAACGTCGAGCCGGACCCCACGGTGCGGTACGCGGTGGTGTTGATCTCGGCAGCGATCCTGGCCTGGACCCTGAGAGCGTCCAGCCGCCGCCAGGTGGAGGGCATGAACACCGCCGGCGCGGAGGCGTCCGACCTGGCGTAGTAAGCGCAGTCAAATAAGGAGGCCGCCGGGCAACCGGCGGCCTCTGTCGTTAAATCGCGCCCTTGCCACACCCCGTGGCATTCGTCAGCGACCGGCACAGCCCATCCATGGTTTGCGGGCGAGCGCGGCCAATCCGGCGTACTAACCTTGTTCGGGCAACAAGCTGAACGTTGTCGAGGTTTGCGACCGAAGGTATACGAACCCCATCCTCCGGGCCGACCGCCACCTCGGTGCTGATTCCTCTGACGGTGGAGGTAACCGGGGCGCCGATTACTGAGTTCAGCAGCGAGCCCATCGGGTCGCGGGTGAGCACTATGAGGGGACGAATTTTGTCGAGGTCGGCAAGCCAGACCTCTCCCCTTCGAGGCGCGGGCGCCATCAAGCAGGACCGTCGTACAACGCGAGCCAGTCGGTTTCATCGGCCAGATCCGGCGGTTCCGAAGAAGAAGCAAGGAGTGCCTCCTCGGAGGTGGTTGGAAACTGCCGGTAGGCGGCCACGTCGTTTTCAATCAGTTTGCGTCGGATCAGGGTGTCGAGTGCGAGGTCGATGACCCCCGACGTCGTCTTTGCCCCCGACAGGTGGCGTGCTTGCTCGGCCTTTGCGGAATCGAGGGTGATTGTGACCTTACGTTTCGCCATACCTTTCATACTACCTTGTGTAGGGCGCTGCGATTATGGGTTGGAGCGTGTGATGTCAGGCGGCCCTTGGGTACCATCGGATCATGCTCGGCGGATTGAAGTCGCAGGTTGCCACAGCAATGTTGATCGTGGTGTGTGCGGCCGGCTGCGGAGGCGGCTCGGAGGAGGTCATCCAGGCGGACCCCGACTTGATCCAGTCGGATACAGGCGCCGCCGGAGGGGACCAGGAGGCCCGGGTCGACGAGATCCTCTCGGAACTGCAGACGTCCCAGAGTGCCGAGGGGACCGTGATCACGCTGCCCGAGAACATCCTGTTCGACTTCGCCTCGGCCCAATTAAAGCCGGAGGCGCCGGCGCAGCTGGACCGGATCGCCGAGGTGCTGAGGCTCTACAACACGGCGCCGGTCACGATCCGGGGCTTCACCGACTCCACAGGTCCCGAGGAGGCCAACCGGAACCTCGCCCGCCGCAGAGCGGACTCTGTGAAGAGCTACCTGACCGAAGGACCGGCGATCGAGCCCGGCAGGCTGACGGCGACCGGCCTCGGGGAGCAGGACCCCGTGGCGCCGAACGAGAACCCCGACGGGAGCGACAACCCGGAGGGCCGGGAGCAGAACCGCCGGGTGGAGATTGTGGTGGAGGGCGTTCAGCGCTAACCGCGGGAGCCTGCCCCCACGCTGCCGGAGTGCAGACCGGTCGTGAGGGACAGGTAGCCGGGAACCGCCGCCTCGTCTAGGTGACCTGCTCGACCTTCTCCGGTGGGTGCTTGCGGGCCTTGTGGACCCGGTAGGGCACGTCGATCACGATCACCTCGTCCTCGAAAAGCAGCGATGTCTTGATGAAGAAGGCGGTCTGGGTGTGCAGCAGGTTCTGCCACCACCGCGGCACGACGAACTCCGGAATCACCACCCCGACTGCGTCGCCGGGCGAAGTCCGCAGCTCGCGCAGCTCCCGTTTCAGCGGGTCCATCAGGTCCCGGTACGGAGCGTCGACAACCTCCAGCGACACGTCGAAGCCCAGCCGGCCCCACTCGGCGGTGAGCTTGGCGGCGTCGCCCGGCTCGGTCTGGATCGACAGCGCTTTGAGCTCTGACGGGTTCAACGAACGGGCGTACTGGATCGCGCGGATCGTCGCCCGGTTGATCGACGACACGACCACTACCAGCGCCAGCCGGGTGGGGGCCTGAAGCCTGCGTGGCTCGGGATCACGTTCGGGGTTGTAGGGGATGCCGATCAGCACCGTCCCGCTTTCGTACAGGAACACCCGCTTGAGCTTCAGCATGTCCCGGTTCTTGAAGACCTGGCCGAACCACGACTTATAGTGCGGGTCCGGGAAGATCACAGTGACCGGGTCCTCCGACTGCGGGTCCATCGACCGGACGAAGTTCAGCACGTCGTTGGCGCTGTCGCCGACCTCCTCGATGGGAGTCGTGACGCCCATGTTCTCCCACCGGTTCCTGAGGTCCATCAGGCGCTGTTCGGAGCACCTCCACGCCACCGCCCTCAGCTCACGGGGAGCGATGGCCCTGGCGATCGCCAGCGCCTTGGTGGCGCCCCGGAACCTGGAGACCACCAGAACGACCTTCTCGCTGCGCATGTCCGGCAGCTTGTCGTCGAAGCTGAGCTCCTGCTTCACGTGGTTGTAGTGCTTGTTGATCTTGTAGAGGATCGTCGCCAGGATCGGGATCAGGACGATGATCTGCCATGCGCCGCCCCTGAAGTGCGGGGCCTCGCCCTCGGCGAGCGGGCTGAAGAACTTGGTGATCGACACGATTATCAGCACGATGAACGTGGTGACCGCCCCGAACCCGCTGATCAGCACCTTGCGCTTCCAGCGGGTGTCGAGCTCCTTGCCGCCGGTCTGCGCCTTCCGCCGGGCCCGCATGGTGAAGACGACCATTCCGGCCTGGGAGAGCGTGAAGCTGGTGAACACACCGACGACGTAGAGCGGGACGATCCGGTGGACGTCGGCTTTGTAGTTGATGAGGATGCCTGCCGCCGCTGCGGTGAGGATCAGGATTCCGTTGGAGAATGCGAGGCGGTCGCCGCGCTGCCCGAGACCACGGGGGACGTAGCGGTCCTTGGCCAGGATCGACGCCAGGCGGGGAAAGTCGGCGTAGGCCGTGTTGGCCGCCAGGAACAGGATCAACGCGGTGAACGCCTGGACCACGTAGAAGAACCAGCTGGTCTGCCCGAAGACGGCTCCCGCGATCTGCGAGGTGACGGTCCGGCCCTCCTCGATCAGGTGGGCGTCGACGCCGACGGCCTTCGACAGGTACGTGATCCCGATGAACAAGAGTCCGAGCAGAACGCCCAGGATCAACAGAGTCTGCGACGCGTTCTTCGACTCCGGGGGCTTGAATGCGGGGACCCCGTCGGAGATCGCCTCGATACCGGTCAGCGCAGTCGACCCGGAGGCGAATGCTCGCAGGATCAGGAACAACGTGACTGCCTGGGTCGCCTCGACGTTGGACTCCGGCAGCCGGGTCAGGTCGCCGGTATAGGACTTGTACACCCCGACCACGATCACTGTGAACATCGCGATCAAAAAGCCGTAGGTGGGGACGGCGAACAGCCCGCCGGACTCCTTCATGCCCCGTAGGTTGAGGGCTGCGATCAGGCCCACCGCGCCGAGCGCAATGGCCACCTTGTGGTCCGCCACCCCCTCGAGCGCCGCGCCTGCCGCAGCCACACCGGCCGCGATGCTGACTGCGACGGTCAGGACGTAGTCGATCAGCAGCGCCGAGGCGGCAATCAGGCCCGCAGGCGCCCCGAGGTTCTCGTGGGCCACCCGGTAGGCGCCTCCGCCCTTGGGGTAGGCCTCTACCGTCTGCCGGTAGGAGAAGACCACCACCGCCATGACCACCACCACCGCCAACGAGATGAAGGTCGAGTAGTGGAGTGCTGCCAGGCCGCCCGCGGCCAGTACCAGCAGGATCTCGTCGGTGGCGTAGGCGGTGGACGACAAAGCGTCCGATGAGAAGACCGTCAAAGCGATTCGCTTCGGAAGGCGATGGGAAAGTTCGTCGTGGGTCGACAGTGGGGGCCCGACGAAGAGGCGCTTGAAGAATCTATTCATTTTCGGGAATCTTACGTCTGCAAGGTAAAGTCGGTGACGTTCTTCACTTAAGGATTGAGTCCATGCACGCAGTGATCGTTGGATGTGGACGAGTCGGAGCCGAGCTCGCACAGGCCCTGGAGGGCCGGGGCTACACGGTTGCGATCATCGACAAGGATCCGAACGCCTTCGAGCAGCGAGTGCTGCCCGGGTTCTCGGGTAAAAAGCTGGTCGGGGTCGGGTTCGACCAGGAGATCCTGGAGGAGGCAGGAATCGAGGACGCCGACATCTTTGCATCGGTGACCCGGGGCGACAACACCAACATCGTATCCGCCCGGATTGCCAAGGAGCATTACAACGTCCCCCACGTCGCCGCCCTCATCTACGACCCCCGGCGGGCTCAGATGTACGAGCGCCTGGGGATCGCCACAGTCGCCACAGTGGCGTGGGCGACCGACCAGATCCTGGCCCGGGTGCTTCCTTCGGCAAAGTCCGTGGAGTGGACCATCGGCTCCGGAGAGGTCGTGGTTATCGGGTTCCCGGCTCCTACCGAGTTCATCGGCCGGCCGGTGGAGGATCTCCGGGATCCCGCCAAGGCCCGCGTGGTTGCCATGTCCCGCTTCGGGACCACCCAGATCCCCGATCTGAAGACAATCATCCAGGAGGGCGACATCATCCACCTGGCCGTCGCCCGCTCGGCACTGCCTGAGATGGAGGAGCGGCTCGGCTTCGATCTGACCGGACACGCAGGGGGAGAAGAATGAAAATTGCCATCGCCGGCGCCGGTAACGTCGGCCGGTTCATGGCCAAGGACCTGTTGAGGCTGGGCCATACCGTGATCCTGATCGACCAGAATGCGGAGCTGATCAAAAAGCACCAGCACCGGATCGCAGCCACCTGGGTGGTTGCGGACGCCACCGAGCCGTTGACCCTTCAGGGGGCCGGGCTATCCACGTGCGACGTCATGGTCGCTGCGACGGGCGACGACAAGGTCAACCTGGTTTCATCGCTGCTGGCGAAGCAGGAGTTCGGAATCCGCCGGGTCGTCGCCCGGGT